>NZ_FUKJ01000225.1 GCF_900163745.1 Crenothrix polyspora | reverse complement strand
TTTCACTTTTTTTGCTCTGTAACCTATTGATTTATAAGCTACCTGCAACTAATGAGAAGTTACGTAATTGTTTCCTATTGCTTTGTTTTTACTATGAATTTATTTTAAATAAAAACACATTAAAGTTCTTGTAATGCAATGGATTGACTCCCTTAAATTCATTTATAACGGACTAATTTTTTTATAGGGTGTCTAGGATTTTTCATGAGAGCTAAGACGAGGCGATCTACTTATCGATCTGATATTGATGGGTTGAGAGCGATTGCGGTACTGGCGGTATTGTTTTTTCATGCCGGTGTGCCAGGGTTTTCGGGTGGTTTTGTCGGGGTCGATATGTTTTTTGTCATATCGGGCTATTTGATCACGGGAATTATTTTACGGGAATGCCGCGCTAACACATTCAGTTTCAAAGGTTTTTACTTAAGACGCATCCGGCGTATCTTGCCGGCTTTGATTGTCATGGTTACCACAACCATAATCTTAGCCTCGTTTGTATTGACTGCGTTCGATTTTAAGATGCTCGCTAAAAATGTGCTCGCTACCGTGTTTATGATACCGAATATCAGTATCTGGAAAACCTCCGGCGATTATTTTTCCAATGCCGTTGACAGTAATCCCTTGCTGCATTTATGGTCGCTAGGTGTCGAAGAGCAATATTATTTGTTGTTCCCGCTCATGTTGTTTCTATTGATACGTTATTTGCATTTAAAGTGGCTGTGGGGATTGCTGGTTGTTGCGTTGCTTAGCGGTATTGGCTTTGCCTTCTGGGCGGTTTCTTTTAAACCCACTTTCGCTTTTTACTGGTTGCCGCCGCGTGCCTGGGAATTGTTGTGTGGGGCAGTATTAGCCTATTATCACCTACGCCAACAATCAATAAATGGCCAGCGACTGATGACGTTGTTAGGCTCACTCATGATATTTCTGGCCATTGTCATTGCCAGAAATAATGATGTTTATGCCGATTTCGCCCATCAAATACTCGCCGTAGTCGGCATTACCTTACTGATTGATGGCAATAGTCAGCGGCGTAATGTCCCCGATTTAAGCCATCAAAGTCTCTTTTTAAAGCCCCGCGAAGAATATAAAACACAAAGTAGCCATGATCTGGTATTAACCAGATTGAGTCATTGGATTAGTCTTTTTCTTAGCTGGCCACTCTTGGTTGGCATTGGCCGTATTTCCTATTCCTTGTACTTGTGGCACTGGCCACTGTTTAGCCTGTATACCTATAGGGTGCATCCCGATGCACTGCTTTGGTATGAAACAACGGCTTTGTTGGCCGCTACTTTTGTATTGGCGTATGGTAGTTGGCGCTATGTGGAAACGCCGTTTCGTCGACCAAAAAAATGGAATGACACGGCAGTGATCAAGCTTGCCTTCAGCCTGCAATCCGTGTTGGTGCTACTGGCTATTGGCATTTTGTACAGCGGTGGATTTCCGCAACGCTTTGGTCTTGCCAGTAGTGCTTATTCGGCAGGGGCAGAGGATAAAAATGCGCTGCAAAAAGATTGTCATACGGATCCGTACTCATCGGATTATCATTTTCCCAGCATCGAAAAATGTCTGATTGGTCAACAGACAGCAAATGCACCTATTCGTTTCCTGGTATGGGGAGATAGTCATGCCAATGCCGTGACACCGGTTTTTGATGCGCTAGGACGCGAATACGGACTGGCAGGCGGACACGCGACTTTATTTGGTCATGCGGCTTTGTGGGGAGCAAAATCCAATGATGACAATGCCACTTTGAATTGGTTGCAATTTAACCAGGAGCAATTGAAGGTCATTGTGGATCGGAGCATTCATGACGTTTTTCTGGTAGGTCGGTGGCCCAGTTATGTTTTTTCAGCGACGCAGTTTGAGGGAACACTGGGCAGAAATGGCATTCCGAATGTGTTGATCAAAGGACATAAAACAGGATTACAAGCGTTCCGCGCTAGCCTTGAAGAAACCGTGCAGCGACTGCAACAGCAAGGCGTGACAGTGTGGCTGGTATTGCCGGTACCAGAGATGGATCGCATCATGCCACGATGGTTGGCGCTTAATGCCGCAGATCAAACCGATGTTTGGTTAAAAGCTCCTTATCCTGAACGTGCCGCCGCCGTGTGGCCTGTTTTTAAGGAATTACAGGCAAAATACGGTGTGCATTTGTTAGATCCCAGCTTACAGCTCTGCCGTGAAGATGGGCAGTGCCGTGTGGCTTACAAGGGGAAATCAGTGTATTACGATGACGATCATCTGTCAACCAGTGGCTCTTTATTGTTAAGAGAGATGCTGCGCCCAGCATTTGATGCGATGAAACAGGGTTTGTAGGCAGGTATAATAGAGTTGTTTTTTTAAATCAATGGCGGTTAGCTATATTAAAATTCCATATTCCAGCAG
>NZ_FUKJ01000354.1 GCF_900163745.1 Crenothrix polyspora | reverse complement strand
TAGGGAAAAAGATATTTAGCACACCCAAGCCAATACGATTTATAAGAAGAATCTTGGATATTGCGACTTTAAAAGATGATGTTGTTTTAGATTTTTTCTCTGGTTCAGCGGCTTGCGCCCACGCCGTCATGCAGCTCAACGCCGAAGACGGCGGCAAGCGTCGTTTCATCATGGTGCAACTGCCCGAAGCCTGCGATGAAAAATCTGAAGCTTACAAAGCAGGCTACCCAACCATCGCCGAAATCGGCAAGGAACGTATTCGCCGCGCGGGGAAGAAAATACTGAAAGAAATGGGGTGTGGGTTGTTGGAGAGGAATAGTGTGGGAGAGGCTTTAGCCTCGACTGGTAAGGAAGGGCTAGTCGAGGCTAAAGCCTCTCCCACAAACATCCATCTCACAGAAGCCTCTCCCACAAAAGCAACGATTCCAGACATCGGCTTTCGTGTCCTAAAAATCGACAGCTCCAATATGAAGGACATTTACTACACGCCAGACGCCGTGCGGTAAACCCACCTTTTTGACCAGATCGACAATATCCGCGAAGACCGCACTGCTGAAGATTTGTTGTTCCAGGTGCTGCTGGATTGGGGCGTGGATTTAACGCTGCCTATTACTCAGGAAACCATCCTAGTTAAGGATGAAGGCGGAAAGATGAAGGATGAAATGGGTGCTGAAAATTCATCCTTCATCCCTCATACTTCATCCTTTAAAGAATATCAAGTCTTCTTTGTCGATGATAACGCCCTGGCAGCTTGTTTCGATGCTGATATTAACGAGGCTTTCGTCAAGGAACTTGCCGCTCATCATCCTCTGCGGGTGGTGTTCCGCGACGCAGGTTTTGTCAGCGATAGCGTGAAGATCAACATCGAGCAAATATTCAAGCTCATTTCGCCCAGCACTGAAATTAAAACATTCTAACCTCAGATAATTGGAGAACCAGCATGAATACACAACAAACTAATACCGCACATAGTCTATACGCACTGTACGAAACGCTACCTAATGAGGTTCAGCAGGCTTTTCTTGAGGAATTGTTGCAAAAAAAACATCAAGAGCTGGAAGACTTGGCGTTTGCTCTCGCCTGTAAGCAGGCTAAAGGTGAAAATCAGTTTCTAAACGAACAAGAAACACAGGCATTTATACAAAGTTTGTCGCAATGAAGATTGAAATCAGCAAGCGTTTTGTAA
Organism: Crenothrix polyspora; assembly: GCF_900163745.1. Taxonomy (GTDB): domain Bacteria; phylum Pseudomonadota; class Gammaproteobacteria; order Methylococcales; family Methylomonadaceae; genus Crenothrix; species Crenothrix polyspora_B. The sequence continues at coordinate 1,224 of NZ_FUKJ01000354.1, read as the reverse complement.
AAGACACGCAAAAAATCACCGACAAACGAATCTTGGCAAAAATCCAGCAGGTTTTGCTTGAAGCCAATCAAATTGAAAGCCTGACAAACTTGAGCGATTTAGAAGAAATGTCCGGTTTTCCTAACTTTTATCGAATAAAATTTGATTACCGTTACCGCATTGGTGTTTATTGTGAACAAGAAACTATTCAGTTTTTGCGCGTGGGTAGTAGAGAAAGTTTTTATAAAAAAATTCCCGTAACAGACAATAATGAAACTCAAATTTAAGCACCAGTCCTACCAAACCAATGCCGTCGAAGCCGTGGCGGATTGCTTTGCCGGACAACTGCCAACCAGTGGCATTCAATACCGTGTCGATCCTGGACGGGCTAAAAAGGGCGGACAGCAAAGCCTGCTGGATGAGTCTGGCTTCAGGAATTCAGAGCTTGCCCTCACGCTGCTCCGCCGTCAAATATGACCTCATTGGTAAACTGGCGGAAGAAACTAAACTTACCCGGCGTACCATTGCCAGCATTCTCCAAGAGATTAATAACGTGGTATTCGACCAATTTAAAACCAATCCAGAAGACTTCATCGCTAAAGCCTCGCGGTTGATCAATGAGCAAAAAGCTACCGTCATCGTCGAGCATCTGGCTTATGACACTATCGCCGAAACTCACAGCCTGGACATTTTTACCCAAGACAAACGGAAGGTGGATTTTAGCAAGACCGGTGATAAATTGAATCGGCACATTTACGATTACGTATTTACCGACTCTGATAATGAACGCACCTTCGTCAAAGAACTTGATACCAGTAAAGAAGTGGTGGTGTATGCCAAGCTGCCGAAAGGTTTTTCTATTCCAACCCCCGTGGGCGACTACAACCCGGACTGGGCTATTTCATTCAAAGAAGGTACGGTAAAACACATCTACTTTATCGCCGAAACCAAAGGCTCGATGTCGTCGATGGATTTAAGAAAAATCGAGGAATGTAAAATCGATTGTGCGCGGAAGTTTTTCGCCAAAATTACGTCTGAACAGGTCAAATATGATGTTGTTGATAGCTATGGCAAGTTGATGGAATTGGTTAATGGGGCTTGATGTCCAAAGGCACGAAAACGTACGTTAGCGCCAATTGTAATGGTCAAGTAAAATTGCACCCTATGAATTTAGCCGCCTCCACATCCACCCCCGCAGCCCGCGCCACATCCCCCACCACCACATCCACTGCCACAACCTATGTC
>NZ_FUKJ01000224.1 GCF_900163745.1 Crenothrix polyspora | reverse complement strand
CGTTTTACAGTAACAAGGAGTGCTTTATTTTACAATACCCCCCGTACTTTTAATCACACCCGTTGCCTAACGTGGTTTTAATCAGTTCGTGGGCAATGTTAACCAGGGAAATGCGTTTCATAATGGCGTGCAATAGGGCAGGGTAGTGGGGTGTTGTTTAACAAGCTACCCGCAAATAGCTGACTGTACCAAGGTATGTACAAGCTGCCTTTGGCACCAAAGCCATTAAAAATAGCCAGTTGCTTGTGGTGCGGATGATGGCCGATGAACGGTTGTTTGTCCAGGGTGCATGGCCGGATGTGGGCTTGGTGCTTGATGAGTGTTGCTGTTGATAAGTTGTCGGAAATAACGTTGAGTGCATCCAGCAAGCTGTTTTTGCCGGTAACAGTGGTTTGTAGATTGATATTATCTCTATCAAAGGTTGCACCGACACGGATCTGCTGGTCGTTTAAGGGAATCAACCAGTGGCCGTAGTTGAGTATTTTGTTGGGTAAGTGGGTCTGGTGGTGCAGCGTTAAAATCTCGCCTTTTACCGGTTGAAACGGTAGCCAGGAGAACCAGGGATTTTGCATGGCTTGATGGCCTTCACAAAAAACAATCGTTTTGGGGTTTATGTTTTGCCAGTACAAACTGGGGCTAAATTGAACATCTTGGTAATTAAAATCAGTACATTGATAGCGGTTGCTGGCAATGAAAAAATTTTTCAGGCACTTAAGTAACGGACGGGTTAACAAATAACCGGTTTGCTTTTGTTCAAGGTAACCGAACGGGGTTTTAAGGTGATCGATAGTAAAAGCACTAACAATATTATTGCTGAGATAAGGTTGATATTGCGGTGTAGTGCTGCGTTTTAGGCCGTAGCGACACTCATCCACATTGCGAAAAATCCGTAGCATGGGCTTTTCTATGTAAAAGGGCTGCTGAAAAAAAATAGCCAACTGTGCATAGAGCTGTTTTGCGACCGGTAATAACGTGTCGATATCATTGCTTTTTACCAGGCGCATACCGGTAATAGGATTAATTAATCCGGCTGCAACTTGCGAAGCGCTCTCTTTGCCATTATCAACAATAACAACCGTGCAGCCGCGCTGTATGAGTTCCCATGCCAGTAAACTACCGGCGAGACCTTGGCCGATGATAAGAAAATCAATAGTCATTAAGATACATGCGTTGTTTGCATAAAGATTGATTGTTGCTCATTCGTGTTTATCCATCATAGAATGCGCTCTTCTTTTTACTCTACAGGAATATGCAATGTCAGATTCAATTTGGTTTAGAACCGCAGAAGCCACCGTATTTGCAAGCGACGGCCAAGGCACAGATGCCATGCCGGAAATACTGATCGGTAATGTTAAAGGCCCTGCCGGTCATGCGTTTGCCAATTTAATGGGACAAACCGAAGGCCATACGCGCATGTTTGCTATTCGTGCATGCAATCAGCAAGTTAAACCGGCAACGATTATAGTGCCTAAAGTGACTATGAAATCGAGTGCTTACATCAATTTGTTTGGTGGCCCAGTACAATCTGCCATCGCCGATGCGGTGTTAGATAGCGTTATTGCTGGCGTTATCCCTGCCGATCAAGCCAATGATTTGTGCATTATTGCCATGATCTGGATTGCGCCCGAATGTGCTACCAATCCCGATTTAGATCGCAAAGACCTGTATCGTACCAATTATGAAGCTATGAAACTGGCTATTTCCCGTGCCATGAATAATTCGCCTAGCATTGAAGAATTAATTGCTAATCGTACTAAAATCACCCATGAAATGTACGATCCCGAAACTGGCGAGTCACAGTGGTAATCACTCGTTTAGAGTTTTAAGCCGTCATCGTACACACCAACAGATAACATCCCTCAAAGGGGTGTTATTTGTACAAAGCCATTGAACGAAACTGAATAGTGTTTTAAAAACCGTAAGCTTATGCTGGTTTTTAAAGGTGTCGGACATCTTTCCCTGTATCTTAATTAGGCCGCTAAAAAATGCGGTTGAAACATTACAGAAATTTGATGTACCTTGCTGGTTTTATATTTTACAATTCGGTCTGATGTATGGCTTTTTGGCTGTCTTACAGCGTTGTAATGTAACCACCTATAAATACAATAAATTAATAATAAGTTTTTGGAGGGTAATATGTTTAAAATTCGTTCACTAGTCACATTAATCGCTTTGCTGGGCTCAATTTCTGCGGCTTCTGCGTGGGAAGCTTTGCCAACTACAGCACCTGCCCCCCCTGGCAACCCAACCACAGACGCTAAAATCGCCTTGGGAAAAATGCTGTATCATGATCCACGCCTGTCTTCTACCGGCACTGTATCGTGTTCATCATGCCATAACACCATGTTAGGCGGTGAAGACAACAGACCTAATTCTATGGGTGTTAATGGGCAAACCGGTGGCCGCAGCGCACCTACTGTGTGGAATTCTGCGTTCAATACTGTTCAGTTCTGGGATGGTCGTGCCGACAGCCTGGAAGCACAAGCCGCAGGCCCTGTCACCAATCCTATCGAAATGGGCATGAAAAGCTGGGATGATGTCGTTGCCCGTTTAGAAAAAATTGAAGGCTATCAAAAAGCCTTTGATGCTGCTTTTGGCACTGAGCCAATCTCTAAAGACAATGCCACCAGAGCGATTGCAGCCTATGAAAGAACTTTAATTACCCCCAACAGCCCTTATGATAAATTTGTTGGCGGCGATAAAACGGCATTAACGCCACAACAAGTTAAAGGCATGGAAAAAGTGGCAGAATTAGGCTGTACAGGCTGTCACAGCGGGCCGGCATTTAACGGGCCAGGTATGTTCCAAAAATTCCCTGTGACCAGCAATGGTTTTTTTGAAGCACAACATCATTTCAGTAAGGACAAGGGTTTAGCTGAAGTGACTAAAAAAGCTGAAAATGAACATTTTTGGAAAGTCCCAACCTTACGTAACATCGCACTGACAGCACCGTATTTCCATAATGGCGCGGTTAAAACCCTGGATACTGCCGTACAAATTATGGCTAAAACCCAGTTGAACAAAGACCTGTCCAAAGAAGAAATAGCCGACATCGTTGCCTTTTTAAACGCATTAACCGGTGAGTTCCCCGAACAAAAAATGCCTGTATTACCTGGTACACCTGGTAGTAATTTCAATTAATCAATGCTGTTTTGTAGAGATGCGAGCATCGCGTCTCTACATTATTGCGTTTTATAAATCGCTACTCCCGCCACCTGTGCATCAATTTGCTTAACCAGCTTTTTATAGATCGGGCTTTCAATAGAACCATAACGCTTTTTAAATTCAGCTTCGTTCATGTGCTCAGGAAAATGAGTCGGATCAGGCATAAAATCCCGGTAGTGTGTTATTTCCGACATGATTTTTTGCAGCTTACGCGCACTTTCCGGTGAAGCCGTAGCGACTTCTCCAAAGCGTGTTCCAGCCTTATCGGCCGTTAAATCCACAAAACTAAAGCCGCTCCCGCTTTTTGCATCGCTCAGCTCTTTTTCTTCACCCATCATCTGCGCCAATTGACCATTGGCCGACGCTGTAATTGTCGCTGAACCGATAAAGTGTTGCGCCAAATCGATTCTTTTGTATAAAAACGTCGGCGTTTGTCGAATCGAGGTAGCATCCAGTAGGTGTGAAGGCAGGGCTTGCTGGCCTTCTTTATTGACATAATCATTGACAGTAAAAATAACCTGCTTGTTTTCTTCAATTGCGGTATCCAATGTAGAGCGCTGATAGGCCAGTGCAAACAATGGCTTAAGTAATTCTGCCAGCGATAAACGCCAATTGGGATCATGGTGGGCAAGAACATCAAGCAGTTGTTGTTGATAAGGGTTGAGTGCAGTTTTTTCTGTGCCATGCGTTAATAAATCACGTGCCTTAGCCAGTGTTTCACGATTAGAGTGGTAGGTGATAACGATTTTATCCGCGTCTATTCTCACCGCTTCAATAGGATGCGTGGCCAAAATAAAATAGTCTTTTAAGCTGGTATGTTCGATTACCTTACTAATCACCAGCTCTGCCAGCTTCGACGGCAGCAATAATTTTCCGGCTTTAAATTTGGTTAGGCTGGGTAACGGGTTATTGTCCTCGTTACCTAATCGGAAAGTGATATTGACATACTTACCCAAACGATTTTCTGGTAAAGTCGCGGTAACAATAAATTTCAACTTATTTTCTTTTACAGAAATATTGACAGCGCTTTTGCTGTATCTGTTCAGCAAATAATTGGTAGCCAGATTTAAATCGGCTCGGGTTAATTCTAGCGTGCCGATTTCATCGGGCTTGGTTTTTGAGCCTTCGTGTAGTATTTTTTTGGCACGCATAATGTCAGCAGGTGTCAACGACCACTTTAATGCCACATCCGGCGTGTCACTAACACCAAAAAAAACCAGTACGGCACAAAATAGCAATACGGTTGCCAAACAAGCAAACAGCAAGCGAAGTAAAGTTTTCATAAAAACAGCCTATGAAAACTCCAATTTAAATCCAGCTGATTTAAGATAATCGGCCTCCTGGATAAGATCGGCATGCGTTAAGGGCAGTTGTAATAAGTAGTCTTTAGGAAATTGTAGACGAATTTTGGTTTTTGCTAAGGCTATTTTAAAATCCGGCAAAGGCTGTTCATAACGATTGCGGTGCAGTACAACCGCCAAGCGTAAAATAACACTGAGATAAATGCCTTGGTCATGCCAAGGTGCGGGTAAATCACTAAAGTTAACCTTGGAAAATTTACGCCGGTGCGCTTTCACCACGGCGGCCAGAATTTTTTGGTCCTGACTGGAAAAGCCCGCCAAATCGCCGTTTTCGATAATATAGGCACTGTGCTTATGGTATTGGCTGTGGGCTATATCCATGCCTATTTCGTGCAATGCCGCCGCCCAGTTTAAAAATTGCACGGCACTGTTGTTTTTAAATAGCGGGATGTCATTATCCAGCTGGGTTAACATGGCGCTGATGGTTTGCTGGATACGACCTGAATGTTCCCTGTCGGTATGATAGCGCTCAGTCAGGGCGCGTACTGTGGTCGAACGGATATCGTCATCATACAGGCGGCCTAACAAATCCAGGATCAGGCCTTCACGTAAAGCCCCCTCGGAAACAGTCATTTGTTCAATATGCAAACTTTTAAATGTGGCATAGATTATCGCCACACCACCGGCAAATACCGGTAATCGCTCCGTATCCAGCTCAGGCAAGTTCAAGTCATCCACATGGTTACACTGGTTCATATAAGCAACCAGTTGTTCCAGGCCATCGCGGGTAATGCCATTATTGCTCCAGTTTTTAGCCTGCAACACTTTGGCAATCGAGCGTAGACTACCCGAAGCCCCTATCGCTTGCTGCCAATGTTTACGGTGATAGTCTTTCTCAAAAGGTTCCAGACGTTGCTCAGCAAACAGCGTCGCCTGCGTGAGTGCGCTTTTAGACAGGCGACCGTCCTTGAAAAACTGGTTGCTTACCGAAACACAGCCCATGTTCAAGCTTTCTTTTTTCAGCGGCGTGTTACCAGAACCGATAATGTATTCAGTACTGCCGCCGCCAATATCCATGACAAAACGCTTGTCACCATTTCCGCCCAGACTGTAAGCCACGCCCATGTAAATCAGCCGTGCTTCCTCAATACCGGAAATGATGTGTATTGGATAATTTAACGCCTGTTCGGCCTTAAGCAAAAATTGTTGTGCATTTTTGGCAGTCCGTAGCGTATTCGTACCTACAACACGGACGTTTCCCATAGGGAAATCACGAATGCGCTGGCCAAAACGCTCCAGACAACTTAATGCCCGCTCCTGGGTTTTGGCATCCAGCAGGTTTTTTTTGTCCAGACCGGACGCTAATCTCACCATCTCTTTCAGTCGATCAATGATTTGCAAGCTACCGTTGTTGTAACTGCACACAATCATGTGAAAGCTGTTGGAGCCTAAATCGACAGCGGCAACAATTTCAGGGGCTTTTTTTGACACAATTTATCCAGGTTTTTTACCTACAAAATTTAGCAGTTTCTGCTAGAATCAACGGCTTTAGCTGCCCCATTGATGAAGACGCTCTTTAAGCTGGGTAGTAATTTAACTTATTTAAGAGATTCCGTTAAGTATTAGTTTCACTATGAAAGCATTGTCCCTACGTAATCTCAGAAAAACTTATAACAACGGCTTTGAAGCACTCAAAGGCATTGACCTTGATGTTGAGGCGGGCGATTTTTTTGCCCTGCTCGGCCCCAATGGTGCCGGAAAATCCAGTGCTATCGGTATTATCAGTTCCTTGGTCAATCCCACCAGTGGTTCGGTCAGTGTGTTTGGCCACAATTTAAAAACCGAGCGCGAAAAAGCCAAAAGCTGTATCGGCCTAGTACCGCAAGAAATCAATTTCAATCAGTTTGATACAGTCAAAGCCATCGTCTTTAATCAGGCGGGTTATTACGGCATGCCCCGCAAGCTGGCGTTGCAGCGCACTGAATACTGTCTTAAGCAAATGGATTTATGGGATAAGCGCGACAGCGTTTCCAGAAGGCTTTCCGGCGGTATGAAACGTCGTGTGATGATTGCCCGCGCGATGGTTCATGCACCTAAACTTTTGATTCTTGACGAACCCACTGCGGGCGTTGACATAGAAATCCGCCGCGCCATGTGGAAATTGATGAAAGAAGTCAACGAACAAGGTACAACCATCATTTTAACCACACATTATCTGGAAGAAGCCGAAAGCCTGTGCCGTAACATCGCCATCATCGACCAAGGTAAAATCGTCGAAAACACCGATATGGCCAGTTTGTTGGCGCGATTAAATTTGGATCATTTTGTGCTGGATTTGGCTGAATCTGTCACCGCAATGCCACATTTGCAAGGCTACCACGTTGAACAAATCTCCGGTAAAGTGCTAAACGTTGCAGTGCCAAAAGAAGCTGGCCTTAATCAATTGTTTAACCAGCTCAGCGCCCAAAACATTAAAGTCATGAGTATGAAAAACAAAACAAACCGGCTTGAGCAATTATTTATGGATTTGATTGAATCCAAACCCGTCAGCGCCAACCCATGAATCACCTGATTGCCTTTAAAACCATCGTTAGAAAAGAAATTTACCGATTTCTACGTATCTGGCCGCAGACATTATTGCCGCCTGCCATTACCACCGCCTTGTATTTTTTAATATTCGGCAAATTGATGGGGGATCGAATCGGTACTATCAACGGTGCAACGTACATGGATTACATTGTGCCGGGGATTATTTTAATGTCGGTTATCAGCCATGCCTATTCAAACGTGGTGTCGTCATTTTATTCGACCAAATTCCAGCGTAATATTGAAGAATTGCTGGTTGCACCCGTGCCCAATTGGGTGATTTTGGCGGGTTATGTCAGCGGCGGTATTGCCAGGGGTTTGCTGGTAGGCGTAGTCGTTGCGTTAATATCGCAGATATTTACCGATATTCCCGTTAACAATGCTATGATTGCTGTGTCCAGTGCGATATTAACCGCCACCGTGTTTGCCCTAGCGGGCTTTATCAATGCGACGCTAGCCGAAAGCTTTGACGATATATCGCTTATTCCCAATTTTGTGTTAACGCCACTCAGTTATTTAGGCGGTGTGTTTTATTCTGTTGATATGCTGCCCGGTATCTGGCAAAAAATATCGCTGGGCAATCCTATACTGTACATGATTAATAGCTTTCGCTACGGTTTAATAGGCATTACCGATATTGATGTACAACTGGCTTTTGCCATGACCGGCGGTTTTATTTTGCTTCTGACGCTTACCAGTTTGATTTTGTTGCATAAAGGAATTGGCATTAAAAATTAATGCCTGTTATAAAATGGAACCTGGATGACACAGGTTTGACTGATATACACGGATAAAAAACATTTGCAGAGCTTGGCATGGTGGATTACTAAAAGTGTGCAATATAACCTACAGAATTTGTCCTGGCTTAAGTGAAATTCCCAAACAAAATTTGTGTAAATCCGTTTAATCCGTGTTCTATTACATTACAAATTCAATCTGTTGAAAAGTTAAGAAATTCCTTCTCACGCCAAGCAAGATAGTATTTATGCAAATTATTGCTAATTGTCCCCCTTATTCTTTACCCAGTTCTATAAATGCCCTCAAAATCTAAAAAAGAGGTTGATTTCACCTCAACCAAAGATCCATACGCTCAGCGCGAAGCTGAAAAATACGAACAACCGATTCCCAGTCGGGAGTTAATCCTGCAACTGATTGAGCATAAAGGTAAGCCTCTTTCACGCACCGATATTGCTGAAGCTTTTTCTCTTACCGACGAAGACCAACTGGAAGCCCTGCGCCGCCGCCTACGCGCTATGGAACGCGATGGTCAGTTGTTATTCAATCGCGGCCAAAAATACTGTCCGGTCAACAACAAAGATTTAATCGTCGGTCGCGTCATTGGCCATTTGGATGGTTTTGGCTTTATCAAACCTGATGACGGTTCGGATGACTTATTCCTGTCGCCACGGGAAATGGATCCCTTGTTGCATAATGACCGTGCGATGGTGCGTATTGTCGGTATCGACAAAAAAGGCAGACGGGAAGCGGCAGTCGTCGAAATTTTAGAGCGCAATACCCATCGCGTGGTCGGCAGGTTGTATCAGGAAAACGGTTTCACTTACGTAGTGCCGGACAATAAAAACATCGCACAGACCATATTGCTGCAAAAAGACGGTATCGGCGGCGCTCAGCAAGGCCAAATCGTTGTCGCCGAGATTGTGGAACAACCGACTAAAATGCGCCAGCCCATAGGCCGTATCATCGAAATATTGGGTGATCATCTGGCACCGGGCATGGAAATTGAGATGGCGTTACGCTCTCATGATCTGCCCCATATCTGGCCTGCTGAATTGCTGGAAGAAATCAAATCACTCACACCTGAAGTACCGGAATCTGCCAAAGAAAACCGCACTGATTTACGCAAGATTCCGTTGGTTACGATTGATGGCGAAGATGCGCGGGATTTTGACGATGCGGTGTACTGCAAAAAAACGCCTAAAGGCTGGAAACTGCTTGTTGCCATTGCCGATGTGTCGCATTATGTGCAAATCGGTAGCGAATTGGACAAGGAAGCCCATAACCGCAGCACTTCAGTCTATTTTCCTGAGCAAGTTATTCCCATGCTGCCGGAAATTTTATCTAACGGATTATGTTCACTGAATCCGCATGTGGATCGTTTGTGCATGGTGTGTGAGCTGTTGTTTGATGAGCTGGGCGAAGTTATTTCGTCACGGTTTTTCGATGCGGTGATGAACTCCCATGCCCGCTTAACCTACACAGATGTCGCTAAGATTCTGGTGGATGGCGATAAAGAACTCATTAAACAACATCAACCGCTACTGCCGCATTTGCGTGAGCTTTATGCGCTGTACAAAGTATTGCGAATCAGCCGTGAACAGCGCGGTGCAATGGATTTTGATACCCATGAAACCAAGATCGTGTTCGGCGCTGACCGTAAAATTGAAAAAATAGTACCCACCATTCGTAATGATGCCCACAAGCTCATTGAGGAATTCATGATTGCTGCCAATGCGGCGACCGCCCGTTTTCTCAGTAAGAAAAAACTGCCCAATCTACGCCGTGTCCACGAAGGCCCTAGCGTCGATAAAATCCTGAACTTAAGAACCTTTTTGGGCGAATTGGGCTTAAACATGGGCGGTGGCGCGAATCCTACGCCACTGGATTATATGCACCTGGTCGATAGCATCAAGGGTCGACCTGATGCGCACTTAATCCAGACTGTGCTGTTACGCTCCATGTCACAAGCGGTTTACAGTCCTGAACAAAAAGGCCATTTTGGTTTGGCGCTGGAGGCTTACGCGCATTTTACCTCGCCTATCCGTCGTTACCCCGATTTGTTGACCCATCGCGCCATACGCCATACGTTGCAAGGCAAAACCGCTGATAGCTTTACTTATGGCGTACATGATATGGTGTTATTAGGCGAACATTGCTCCGCCAATGAGCGCCGCGCTGACGATGCCACGCGTGATGTCATCAGCTGGCTGAAATGCGAGTACATGATGGACAAAATCGGTGACGAATTTGCCGGGATTATTTCGGCGGTTACTTCGTTCGGATTTTTTGTTGAACTGGCCGACATTTATGTTGAAGGCTTGGTGCATATCAGTAATTTAGGCCAGGATTATTTCCATTTTGATCCGACTAGCCATAGCTTGATAGGCGAACGCAGCAACACCCGTTTTCGTTTGGGCGATAGCGTAAAAATAAAAGTAGTCCAGGTTAATCTGGATGAGAAGAAAATGGACTTTGAATTGGTGCAAAAAACCGGTTCTGCTAAAAAAGCTGCACCGCTTGGCAAGGCTAAAAGAAAGCGTCGGAAGAAATAATATGCAGTTATTTTTATACTAAACATTACATATAATACAAAGAGATTTACTATGAAGATTGATGTGAAAGTCAAAAATCTAGGAAAAATAAAAGAAGCTAAATTTCATATTCGACCAATGACTGTTATTACAGGGCCGAATGGCACAGGTAAGAGTTTCTTTACCAAGACTTTATATTCAATTTTAAATGTTATTAATAAAAATGTTTACCATGAATCAATAAATCAAACTATTCGGATAATTCAAAATCTGTTAAGAGCAACATCTACTAATCCTAATATAGACACTGATAACCTTATAGATACCTCAGAGATAAATTCTAATCTTGAGAGCTTAAAAATTGAATTTGAGGAAGCAAGTAACTGGAAAATTGATGATTACCGTGCTTTTGCAACATCAAAAGTAGGAGCAGTAGAAGCAATACGTGCAAGCTATAGCTTATACTTGAATAGATTGTCACAAACACATATTGAGTTTAATAAGGACTTTTCTCATTTTATTAACATTCATTTTGATGAATTTTTGGCAATACTAAAAGATCCTATTTTTCATTATTCTAAGTTTTTCAGAGATCATATTAAAAATGAACTCCAAGACAATTTTCAAATTTCTTCACTTAGTGAATTAATTGGTTTTGGAGAGGAAAAAATAGAAATTGAAGTTGATGATCTTTTGAAAATTCAATTGAGTAGCACTGAAATAACGCTTGATTTAGGCTCTGATTTTATTGATGAGGTTTCCGATTTATCCAGCGTGGTTTTCTTCGAATCGCCTGCTTATTGGAAGGTAAGGGAGGCGTTAAAATCAGCTAGAAACAATCAAAATCATCAGCTGTTAAATCGTCAGCGTTTAACGCGTTTAATAGGAAAGAAAAATGATGATATTTTAACAGGTGTGCCCAAATATTTTTACGATCTGGATGATGTGTTAAATATTAAAACAAAGACAGAAGGAGCTTTTAAGTCAGCAACTGATATATTAGAAAACGCACTTGGCGGTGAATTTATTTTTAAAGGAGATAGCTTAAGTTTCACCGATAAAACTGGTCGAGAAATATCAAAGAATTTAGTATCTTTTGGTATGACCAATCGTAAAAATTCAGACCCCTACTTTAAAAAATCCCAACTCTAGGTAAAAAAGCTGTACATTATT
>NZ_FUKJ01000328.1 GCF_900163745.1 Crenothrix polyspora | reverse complement strand
CTTCCAGATTTTGAAAGAAGTGTTTGGCGAGCAATGCGAAGTGCTGACGGTTGAGCTTAACGGCCAGTTGGTGGGTAGCGTGATGAATTTTTATTACAAGGATGAGGTGTTGCCTTATTACGGCGGCGGTACGGCGTTGGCGCGCGATGTGAAAGGCAATGATTTTATGTACTGGGAAGTGATGCGCCGTGCGGTAGGGAGGGGCATTAAGGTATTTGATTTTGGCCGCAGTAAAATCGGTACCGGTTCGTACAGTTTCAAGAAGAATTGGGGCTTTGTGCCTGAGCCATTGTTTTATGAGTTTCATTTGGTTAAATCCAAGACTCTGCCGGATATTAATCCTTTAAATCCCAAGTACCAACTGTTTATTGCGGCTTGGAAGAAGTTGCCGTTGCCGGTTAGCCAGGTGGTTGGGCCGTTTTTGTCCAAGGATTTGGGTTGATTACCTGAAACCCTGCGTTTAGTTTGCCGCATATTCCCTATATGAAAGATCTTCTTTTCCTCGTTCATCGTATCCCCTATCCCCCCAACAAGGGCGATAAAATCCGCTCGTTCCATTTTTTAAAGCACCTATCCACGCTTTATAACGTGCATCTAGGTACTTTTATTGATGATGCCAACGACTGGCAATATATCGACAAAGTGGATGCGCTGTGTGCCAGTACCTATTATCAGTCACTCAATCCACTACACGCCAAAATAGCCAGTGCCAGAGGCTTGCTCACCGCTGAAGCCCTAAGTTTGCCGTACTACAGAAATCAAGCCATGCAGGATTGGGTTGATAACACCCTAAAAATCCATGCGATTAAAAATGCGCTGATCTTTTCATCGGTAATGGGACAGTTTATAAAGCCTGAACATGATGTTGAGATGGTGGTTGATTTTGTCGATGTTGATTCCGATAAATGGCGACAATACGCGGAAAAAAAATACGGTGTGGCAAAGTGGATATACCAGCGCGAAGCTAAATACCTGTTTGATTATGAGCAGGCATTGGCAGCCAAAGCCAAAGTCAGTGTTTTTGTCTCTGAGCAGGAAGCCGCGTTATTTAAACAATTAGCGCCCAAAGTCAGTGATAAGATTTCGTACATCAACAACGGCGTTAATATTGAGTATTTTTCTCCCGAACACACTTTTGATTGTCCCTATCCGAATAACGGCAGTGAGCAAGTGCTGGTCTTTACCGGCGCAATGGATTATTGGGCGAATATTGATGCGGTTAAATGGTTTGCAGAACAGGTGTTTCCGCAGGTTGTTAAAAGCCATCCTGCGGCAAAATTGTATATCGTCGGCTCCAAACCCAGCAAAGATGTTCTGGATTTAGCCGGTAGCCATGTGATTGTCACCGGCGCTGTGCCCGATGTCAGGCCTTACCTTGCTTACGCCCAGCTTGCAATTGCCCCGTTAAGAATTGCCAGAGGTATTCAAAACAAGGTATTGGAAGCCATGTCTATGGCTAAGCATGTCGTGGCAACGTCGGCGGCTATGGAGGGTATTGCCTGCAATTTAACGCTATCGGTATCAGTGCCTGATGATGCAGAGGTTATGATTGAACAAATCAATGCTTTGCTATGCGACCCCAACACCATTACATCACTAAATAATCGTGACTTTGTTAAAGTTCATTTCAGTTGGGAGAACAATTTAAATGGGTTGGTCGCACTACTCGACTAATGCGGTGCCGGGCTAACGGCTAGAGCGTTACTCCTTGTTTTTATTTCTCCTCGCCCAACCTGCTGAATCCAAAGATGGCTGATCGCTGTTTACATCAGCCATGTTGTCGATAGGCGTTTGCATTTCTTTATACATATTGGGAATATCACTGGGTTCGTCGGATAACCAGTCTTCCCATTCATCTTCATTAAGCGTGTCGGCTATTTCAGAAAAGAACATATCCTGGCTGTCAGCACCGGTTTCAAGCCACGTATTGGTTTGAGCGGCATTTTGGGATTCTTGAGCGAAGTTATAATCCAGCGTTTGTACGGCACGCCGTGTACTTTTTGATACCCGTTTTAATTCCAGCAGCAATTCACGTTGTCTAATCTGTAATTCTCGAATAGCTGTTTGTAGGTTGTTTAGAGCAAAGCCAAGATAAATGAACAGACCAGAAAAAACAAACCAACTGATTTCACTTAAAAACATGCCAAACATGGGTTCGGTAAGGCGTAAAACAATTAATCCGATACCAATCAATATCCAGTGCATAACTACTCCATAAAATTGCGCTTAATACGGGGCGATTATTTCAGGTTTTCTGTACAATTATCAAATTATTTTTATATCAATGTAATAATTTGTAACTACTCAGCCATCCATAAAGATAGGGTAAAGTATTTTTATCTATCCACGGAAACCAAAAGTAGGCGCTTTTAAGCGGCACAAAAAACACGGAAACGTGTGGTTATTTTGTCGCAAATAGAATTATTATTGAAAACTTTTTTGTGTCTTTTGTGCTTTCTGTGGACTTTCTTTTAACATCTTACTGAGCAGTTACACTAATTTTGCAAAAACAATGAGAGTGTGAGGAAAACACTTTGGGATCTGCCTATCAATTAGGGCTGGACACGTATATTTTTGTGAGAAGTTGTAACCTTCATTCAGAATGAGGTTTAAAGTGGATAATGTTTAACGGAAGGAAATAAAAGAAAGAGTCAGTCTATAAGCCGGGTTCTGTCGAGAGCAGCCATTCATCTAGGCCGAAGATCACCCTTCGGCTCAAGCAATCTACCCAGGAACCGCGCGGGCCACGCGTCTGTTCCTCTATTTGATCTTGCTCCAGGTGGGGTTTACCATGCCACC
>NZ_FUKJ01000324.1 GCF_900163745.1 Crenothrix polyspora | reverse complement strand
CCAGGCCGCAGAAATCGGGAGAATCCATAAAAAGGCAGCTTGATTTTTGGCTATGGTGTTGTATTGAGGGGTTAGAATTTACAGATAAGCGTAATGCGGTGGCCTGGTGGAAACGTTCATATAAAAACCCTATATTCTGGGTCACTAGTTTTGAGACAGCGGACGAGGCATATCTTTGGTATCGCAAATGTTTTAGAATTGAGACCCTATTTTCCGACATGAAAAGCCGAGGCTTTAATTTGCACAAGAGCGGCCTCAGATGTNNAAGGCTAACAACTTGAAAATTAAATGACTATTTTTGAATGAAAAAAGTGTACGGTAGTGAAAAGTTAACCGCACCTTTTTTAGTGGTGCTTACCAAAACACCATCGTAGTAAATTCTAGCTACGCCGTTAGCAATGACATACACCACATGTACCCACTTGGCTTTTTTAACATCTTTTGTCGTTGCACTGCCAAAACCAAAACTGGGTTTTACATACGAATTGTTTGCACCATACGAGGTAAACTTATTGGTTTTATCAATTTGAGCCGCCATCCAAAAACCGCTTATATCATGGCTTTTAGCCAAAATAGTATGCCTTCCAACAGCCGCATTAGCAGTGTTACCATCCATGCCAACACCATCAGTAATCTTAACAAAAGCAGAAACTGTTAATGCCTTACTAAATCTAAGTGACGCACTGTTTTTAACCAAAATATCACCTGGCTTTTTAATACCGCCAAATTTAGCGCCACCACCCCTTATCTCTGTCGTATAACTAACGCCGCCTTGCACAACACCTTTATTGCCTTTGCCTGAGCAATCTTTACCCAAATTGGCTCTATCATCAAAACAGTAATGCGCTACTAAGCCAGTGGTTAATGCCGCATTAGCAGTGCTGTTACCGATACAGGCAAATAAAACCAGAAAGCCAACAATAAATTGCCAGTGTTTAAAAGTTTGCGCAGGGTGCTTGTAGTTAAAAACTAGGGGCATAGTCAATTCCTTGTTTGAGCTTTGGTTTTTGGCAGGCTGATTGTAGCGTAAGTGGTTGTTAATTCATAACGACTTACCCGAAGTAGTTGGTAATTAACAAATAGTCCGCTAGTAAACAGATACAGTGGCTAATGCCGAGTTGACGGGCGATTTAGCCTTGATAATGGATTTTCGCGGTAGCGAAAGGACAATTATCGGGGCTAAATCGCCTGTCGAACGAGTGGTTATCAGCAGCGTAGCGGCTGATGGCCATTCGTTCGACAGGTTTACCTGTCAACTCGGCATTATCAGTGCGCTTCGCGCAAGCGAAGCGCACTGATAACCGTAAGTTTCTGTTCAAATGCTCCCGCTAGTCCTGCTTAAGGCATTACGCGATAATCTGGCAGGACAACGCCCCGTTGCGATAGGTAACGATGCCTCTGCTGACTAAACCCTAAGCGTAAGTCGGTTGAAACGCCTGTTCAGGATCGCTGACTGGTTCATTGTTGATACTATCCCAATACGGCGATAATTTACGCAAAGTCGCCACAATGCCCGGCATCACTTTCAACACTTCATCCACTTCCGACAGGGTGTTATAGCGCGAAAACGAAAAGCGTATTGTGCCATGCGCTGCGGTGTAAGGAATATCCATAGCCCGCATCACATGTGACGGCTCCAAAGAACCAGACGTACACGCCGAACCGCTGGAGGCTGCAATGCTGGCTTTATTGAGCAGCATCAAAATCGATTCACCCTCAATATATTCAAAGGCTATGTCAGTCGTGTTAGGCAGACGGTTGTACATGTCGCCAGTGACAAAACAATGCGGAATCTGCTCGGTAATGCCTTGCTCCAGTCGATCACGCATGGCTTTGACTTTAGTGTTTTCATACTCGATGAACTCTAACGCTAACTCGCAGGCTTTCCCAAGGCCGACAATAGAGGCGCTGTTTTCAGTGCCGGCACGTCGCCCGCGTTCCTGATGACCTCCACGTAACAAAGGACGATAGCGAGTGCCACGACGCAGGTATAATACGCCGATGCCTTTGGGGGCATGTAATTTATGTCCCGATAATGACAGCATATCGATTTTAGTATCTTGCAGCATCATCGGAATCTTCCCTACCGCCTGCACGGCATCGGTATGAAACATCACACCAGCGGTGTTTGCCAGCTCCGCCATTTCGGCAACAGGAAAAATGGTACCAGTTTCATTGTTCGCCCACATTACCGAGACAATCGCCACCTCATCAGAGAGCAGTTTTTTATAAGATTCCAGGTTCAAACGTCCGGCTTTATCGACCGGCATTCTATGAATGGTGTAACCGTCTTTCTCAAGATAATCACACAAACTTAAAATAGCCGGATGCTCCACGGTAGTGGTGATGATTTCCTTTTTATTCGGCTGGGCTTTAATGGCAGAAAGCAGCGCCGTGGAGTTGGATTCAGTCCCGCACGAAGTGAAAATAATTTCCGAATCATGTTCACAGCCGATCAGGTTTTGCACCTGCTGGCGGGCATGTTTAAGCCCACGCGCCACACCATCGGCAAATTTATGGATTGAAGACGGATTGCCGTATTGCTCCAGAAAATACGGAATCATGACATCGACCACGGCAGGGTCAACACGGGTTGTAGCGTTATTATCCAGATAAATATCAGTCATGACGCTGCCTCAATATTAACCAGTTTTGACATTTCCGTGGCCGGTACTACTTTAATGAACTCGCCCATCACTTCCATCAAACGTTGCTGAATGCCGGCTATGGTCATTGCCGCCATCTGGCAACCATTACAGGCACCGGTCATGTTGACGTAAGCCGTGTTGCCAATCACTTCCACCAATTCGACATCACCACCGTCTGCCATCAGCGCCGGTCTTAACGATTCCAGGACTTCCTCGATTTTTTTGATGCGTTGCAGATTGGTCAGCGGCGCTTTAACAGCGGCGATCTTTGCAGGCGCTGCTACTGGGGCTGCACCTGGGTCAAATTTTTCACCTTTTTCAGCCAGCACTTTTTCCAGAATCGCTTCAATGTCTTCATGACACGATGCGCATCCGCCGCCCGCTTTAGTAAAGTTGGTGACATCTTCAACGGTGCGCAATTTATTCGCCCACACCATTTCTTCTATCATCACCGCATCAATCGCGAAACATTTACAGATCAACGCCCCTTCTTCATGGTCGTCTTTCCACACTTCGCCACGATAATTGGCAATCGCCGCTTGCAGGGCTTCGCGTCCCATCACCGAACAGTGCATTTTTTCGGGGGGCAAACCTTCGAGCTGGTCGGCAATATCCTGGTTAGTGACTTTTAACGCCTCATCCAGCGTCATGCCTTTAATAATTTCAGTCAGCACGGATGAGGAGGCAATCGCCGAACCGCAACCAAAGGTTTGAAAACCGGCTTCCAGGATCACTTCACTGTCATCATCAACCTTCAGGGTCAGTCGCAACGCATCGCCGCAGCTAATTGAACCTACTTCACCTGTCGCATTGGCATCAACGACCGCACCGGCATTTTTGGGATTGAAAAAATGCTCTTTTACTTTGTCTGAATAGTCCCACATAGCTTTATCCTCGGTTTAACTTGTAGAGTAGGCAATGCTTTTTTTGCCCACCGAAATGCGATAGCAATAAAAAGGCGGGCAGAACAGCGTTGCCCACCCT
>NZ_FUKJ01000312.1 GCF_900163745.1 Crenothrix polyspora | reverse complement strand
GTTAAATATGCCGTTAAATATTGATGCTATTAATGCCAGTCGCTATCAAAATAAAACCGTTGGGCAGACTATAGAGTGGATACTCAAGCCTTCAGCATCACTCAAAGAGAGAACTGTACTGATTGTTGATGATATTCTCGATGAAGGTGTTACCTTGAAGGCAATCCATGACTATTGTTTAGAGCAAGGTGCGAGTGCTGTGTACAGTGCGGTGTTGGTCAACAAAATACTGGATCACAAAAAACCTATTGCGGCTGATTTTGTCGGTTTAGATGTAGAAAATCGTTACGTATTTGGTTATGGTATGGATTACAAAGGTTATTTGCGTAATGCCGCTGGCATTTATGCCATGCTGTAGAGACGCAAAATCTTGCGTCTCTACATGGGTCATCGCCACATACAGCGTTTCCATATGTAGTGAATAACGTTAATTTTTACGGCGGAGTACAAACCTAGGTTTGTACTCCATCGAATATAACTAACCGTTACTGAAAATGCTGTAAATACTGAATCTTAGAACAAAGAGTGGAACGTGAAAAAAATAGCAATCATCGGTGGTACCGGTTTAACGCAAATCAGCGACTTAAACATTATCAACCGCGAGCAAATCGCCACGCCTTACGGCTCGCCATCTGCGGAGTTTGTCACCGGGGAACTTAACCACAAACAAGTGGTATTTTTGGCCCGACACGGTAATCCGCATAGCATACCGCCACACAGAATAAATTATCGTGCCAATATGTGGGCGCTAAAACATTTGGGTGTAGAAAGCATTATTGCCGTTGCGGCGGTAGGTGGCATTACATCGCTTATGGAACCTGCGTGTTTGGCATTGCCCGATCAGATTATCGATTACAGCTACGACCGGAAACACACGTTTTTTGACGATGAGTTCAGCCCCGTTACCCATATAGATTTTACTGCGCCGTACAGTCAGTCATTGCGCGAGCAGTTGATTACGGCGGCGGCTAACGCAAATATAAAACTGGTAACCAACGGCACTTACGGTTGTACCCAGGGGCCACGTCTGGAAACGACTGCTGAAATAAAACGCATGGAAAGAGACGGCTGTGATTTGGTGGGTATGACCGGTATGCCGGAAGCGGCGTTAGCGCGTGAGCTGGAGCTGGAGTATGCGGCGCTTGCCGTTGTTGCCAATTGGGGCGCTGGCAAAACCGAAGGTGAAATCACCATGGCCGAGATAGAACAGCATTTGCACACAGGCATGGCCAATGTGCTTGCATTATTAAAGGCGTTTATTGCTTTGGTATGATCGTTTCAGGCAGCCTAATAAGATGATTTCCACGAAAGAATATCCCAAATAAAACTTTATGTGTCCACGAAAGGCACGAAAAACACGAAAAAGAACTTTATATTTCGTGCCTTTCGTGTTTTTTGTGGACAATTCTTTGGGTAGATTCATTATTAGAAATCACCTTAGCTCTGCGATCTGTACCCTTTTACACAGGGATTTTTCCTTTGCGTTGCATGAAGTATTTTTGTCTGATGTAAAGGGCGACCTTAACTAAACCGATCAATACCGGCACTTCTATCAATGGCCCAATCACCGCCGCAAAAGCCTCGCCTGATTGCAAACCAAATACGGCGACCGCTACGGCAATAGCCAGTTCAAAATTATTACTGGCAGCGGTAAATGCTAATGTCGCACTGACTGGATAAGCAGCACCTACTTTAGCTGACAAGTAAAACGTAACCAGAAACATGATGATGAAATAAATGACCAAAGGGATTGCGATACGCAGCACATCGAACGGCAATTGCACAATGTAATCACCTTTCAGGGAGAACATGACCAAAATGGTAAACAACAGCGCGATTAAGGTCATCGGGCTTATTTTGGGGATAAAGCTTGTTTCATACCACGTTAAGCCTTTGCGCCGAACCAGAAAAAAGCGCGTCAACATGCCACCAAAAAATGGGATACCCAGATAAATCAATACACTTTTGCTCACTTCCAGAATGGTAATGGGAACTGCAAGACCGGAAGCAATACCCAGCCAGTCTGGCAACAAGGTTACAAAAACATAAGCGTATACCGAAAAAAACAGCATTTGGAAGGTCGAGTTAAACGCCACCAATCCCGCGCAGTAGTCAATATCACCCTCTGCCAGCTCATTCCAGACCAGCACCATCGCAATGCAGGGTGAAATGCCGATAATGATTAGGCCAACCATATATTCCGGGTAGTCACGCAGAAACACAATGGCGAGAATGAACATCAACGTAGGGGCAATGATCCAGTTCAGCGTGATTGAAAGCAAAAGCACTTTGGTGTTCTTGAAGACCTTGGGCAATTCCTCATAACGCACCTTGGCGAGCGGTGGATACATCATCACAATCAGGCCGACCGCAATGGGAATAGAGGTTGTACCTGATTGAAATTGGTTCAGCCATTGCGTAAAACTGGGTACGAAAAAGCCCAGAGCGATACCGCCTGCCATAGTCATAAAAATCCACAGCGTTAAGTAGCGTTCTACGAAACCCAGGCGTTTGGAAGTGTTAGTCAACGTGTTATGGCATTGTTTGTTCATGGACAGTGTTCTCCCAGCGGTTAAACGATTTCTGATCCGATCTTGTTCAGTGCTTGAACCAACTCAGTTTTAGACAGGGTTTCAACGGGTAGCGCCAGCAATTGCTGGATACGTTTTTCCAGGGTGGCGTAGGTCGCCTCAAAGGCGGCTTCGATAACTTCAGCGCTGCCCTCAACATGGCCAGGATCAGATACCCCCCAATGCCCACGAATCGCAGAACCTAAATAAACCGGACACGTTTCGCCAGCTGCTGAGTCGCATACTGAAATCATAATGTCGATTTGCTTAGCTTCGAATTCATCCCAGGATTGGCTGATATAGCCTTCTGTCGGTAAACCATGTCGTGCCAAAGTAGCCAGTGCGCCGGTATTGATTCTGCCAATAGGGTGACTGCCGGCGCTATAGGCTTTGAAACGCCTAGCACCAAGGTGATTAAATAGCGCCTCGCCCAGAACGCTTCGGCAGGAGTTGCCTGTGCAAAGCACCAGAATATTAAGAGGGCGTTGAATCATGGTTATTTCCTGTAATTATGATGGGATAAGAAAGGGATGCGATGTACGTGTCTTTACTTTTTAAGCGGTGAGTTTAAACAATGCTCTCTATCAAGAGATCACACTCGATGTGTTCAGAGCGTGTTAAATCCTGTTGAAATTGTTCGGTCGTTTCAGCGGCGGCTAATGCGTTCGTTAAAATCGGATAAACCCAGTCTGGCAGTTTTGGATTAATCTGATAAAACACCCATTGACCTTCTCGGCTATCCAGCAATAAACCACATTGGCGCAATTGCGCTAAATGCCGGGAAATTTTAGGTTGCGATACATCCAGTGCGGCGGTTAATTCGCATACGCACAGCTTGCCTTTTTTGTGTAGCAACGTTACGCAACGTAAGCGCGTGTCATCGGATAAGCATTTAAAGAGTAGGGTAGGAGTCATGAGCTGATGATATATATTGATATACGGATAATCATATATTAATAGACGGTGTATCTCAATGCTTTTGTATTTTTGTGCCTGGATGTTGTGTCTTGATGGCGCGGGAAAATACGTTAGTTTGAGGTAACGAATCTCATCTATGATGCGCTGTTGCTGGGATTTTTAGTATCTTCCACGCTGAAAAACTTCTCCTTTATATCTTCAGGTATAAAGGAGAAGGTGGATAGTTGGGCTTTTGACGGCTTTATGATTCAGTTTCTGTATTGTGCCGAACGTCTTCCTGCGCTTTGGGCGCAGACTCTGTCATCACTGCTACGGGTTGTGAGACTACAGCGACTGGCGCTTTTGGAGCTTCAGCAGGTTCGGTTTTGGCGATTCTTTCCGCAAAATCTGCGGCATAAGTGTTCGACGATGAGGGTATTGCATCGGCGGAACTTTCAGCTGCTACGCTTTCACCGTTGCCGTTTGGATTGTTAGTGTCATTCTTTTTGTAATTTGGATTACGTGGCCGCCTGCGATTTGGGCCTCTACGGGTATTGTTTTTTCCGTTAGTGGGCTTGGCTTGCTGATCAGTTGTGTGTTCTTCTATTGCTATGATGCTGACAACCTCATCGTTACTCGGTGCAGTTGTGGGGATTTCTGCGGGAGCAGGAATTGTCTCATTCTTTATTGCTTCAGGAACGGCAGGCGGTAGGTTACGGCGCACGTTTCTGCCGAGTTCTCTGGGCTGGCGTGGTGGGCGATTTTCCTGCGGAGCCGCTTGTTCGGTTGGCTGTGATTGCGGTTGTGCGCTAGCCGGACGATCTTTACGGTCATTCTGGCGCTTGTTTTTTTGATTACGCCGGTTATTGCGATTTCTGTCTGGCTGATGCGTTTCGCTAACGGTTGTTTCAGCAGTGACATTGTTAGGCGAGGGAATGTCAACAGAGATATCGTCGACTTCTGATTCGATGGCCGTAGTACCTACCAGCTTGTTCCAAAAGCGTTTAATCAGGCTCGCCGATTCATTTTTGTGCTGCATTGGCGCTGGCGCAGGAGAATCGTGTAAAAATTCTGTAATAACGGCTTTTTCAACACGGGGTTTTACTTGCTGCGCGAATTCGGGAATGGTGATGTCTTCGGCTTTTATTTGCAGGTAACTGGCTCTTTCAGGGCCGGTTTCTTTTTCTTTGATGCGTTCGATGTCGTAAGCCGGTGTTTCCAGGTGTCTGCTAGGTAAAATAACGATACCGACTTTTAAACGGTTTTCAATTTGCTCTATGGCACTGCGTTTTTCGTTTAACAAAAAGGTCGCGCATTCAATCGGCAAGTGTGCAATCACTTTTTCTGTGCCTTTTTTCATGGCATCTTCTTCAATAATGCGCAGTACCGATAGCGCTACCGACTCGACATTACGGATAGTGCCTTGACCTTTACAGCGCGGGCAGGGCAGTTGGGTAGAATCGCCTAACGATGGGCGCATACGCTGCCTGGACATTTCCAGCAAACCAAAGCGGGAAATACGGCTGGTTTGTACGCGGGCACGGTCAATTTTCAGCGCATCACGCAGATGGTTTTCAACGCTGCGCTGGTTTTTGTTGGACATCATGTCGATGAAGTCGATAACAAACAGACCGCCTAAGTCACGCAGTCTCAGTTGACGGGCGATTTCTTCGGCGGCTTCCAAGTTGGTGTTAAGAGCCGTTTCTTCTATATCACTACCCTTGGTGGCACGGGCAGAGTTGATATCGATAGAGGTTAAGGCTTCGGTATGATCGATAACAATAGAGCCGCCGGAAGGCAGTGATACTTCACGGCCATAGGCAATTTCAATTTGAGATTCGATCTGGTAGCGGTTAAATAACGGCACGACATCTTGATACAGCTTTGCCTTGGGTAAAAAGTGCGGCATCACTTGTTTTAGAAATTTTTGTACCAGGCCAAAAGCATCTTCGTTATCGATGAGGATTTCATCGATATTGCCGCGTAAGTGATCACGCAAGGCACGAATGATGACGTTGCTTTCCTGGAATACCAGAAAAGGTGCGGATTGGTCATTGCAGGAGCGTTCTATGGCTTCCCACAGTTGTACCAGATAGTTTAAATCCCATTGTAGTTCTTCGGCACTTTTGCCACAGCCTGCGGTTCTGACAATCAATCCCATGTTTTCTGGGATATCCAGGTTAGTCATGACTTCACGCAAGTCGTCGCGCGTTTCGCCTTCAATGCGTCTGGAAATGCCACCGGCTTTGGGATTGTTAGGCATCAGCACCAAATAAGTACCGGCCAGACTGATGTAAGTGGTTAGCGCCGCGCCTTTGTTGCCACGCTCTTCTTTTTCAATCTGAACAACAATTTCCTGGCCTTCTTTAATCAGGTCTTTGATACCGAGGCGGCGGCCGTCGTTTTCAGCATTGTCTTGCGCGTGTCGATAAGCAGGGGAGATTTCCTTGAACGGTAAAAAGCCGTGTTTATCGGCACCGTAATTAATAAATGCCGCTTCAAGGCTAGGTTCTACGCGGGTGATAATCCCTTTGTAAATATTGGATTTTTTTTGTTCTTTTGAAGGTATTTCAATGTCAAAGTCATATAACTTTTGACCATCTACCAAAGCGACGCGCAGTTCTTCAGCCTGCGTGGCGTTGATAAGCATTCTTTTCATGTTGTATCCTTGTGGTTTCCTGCTCCATGATCAGATTTACTGATTCGGACTGGTTTTGGCGCATTACTAGTATTAATGCAACACAGATCTCTGCGTATGGCCAATAACACAATCAACTTAGGTTTTTACGGTACGATATGACCGTCATCCGGGTACTTAATCTGTATGTTGAAACAGTTTAAGTAAAGCCCGAGCTGCGCTAAGCAAATAAATATTCTTTTTGTCAGTCTTGCTGGTAAATTCTGTCTTAAACAGGATTTGTATCTCGTTCGTCATGGGTCGAACGCTAACCCGAAAATCTTACAATGAAAACGTGATCTGATAAATAGGAAAATCCGGTTTTCATTGTGTAGCTCAGATACGCACGGTATGAAAATTGCGTAGAGCTTCTATATTTTTGTTGTAGGCCTAACTAATATAACAACCTTATGGCTTAACATCAATTTAAACAATCAATTCTCAGCAGATGCTGATATTATTTGCATTATGAATACAGATACTCAAAATACCAAAAGCCAAGTTAAATTGTTTGAAGTGACCGATAATCATAGCGATCAGCGGCTGGATAATTTTTTAATCACTTATTTAAAGGGTGTGCCCAAAAGCCATATCTATAGAATAGTCCGTAAAGGTGAAGTACGTGTAAATAAAGGCCGTGTGGACGTTAAATACCGGCTGGTTATTGGTGATATTGTCCGAATCCCGCCGATGAGAATCGCAGAAGCCAACGATGTTGTGTTTGTTAAGCAAAGTTTACGCGATGCCTTGCAACAAGGCATTTTGTTTGAGGATGATGGCTTTATCGTTTTAAACAAGCCCGCAGGTTTTGCGGTACATGGCGGCACCGGCATTGATTCCGGGATTATAGAAGGTCTTCGTGTCATTAGGCCGGATGCGCATTTTTTGGAATTGGTGCATCGGCTCGATAGAGATACTTCGGGCTGCCTGATTATTGCTAAAAAACGCAGTGCGCTACGTAAATTGCACGAATTCTTTCGCACGGATCAGGTGCAAAAGACTTATCTCGCCTTGTTAGCGGGGCAATGGGCGAGAAAAAAACTGGTAGTGACTGCGCCGTTGCTAAAAAATATCAACAAAGGCGGTGAACGTATGGTGGTCATCAGCCAGGCGGGTAAAGAAGCGGAAACCTTGTTTAGGCGCTTGCGGTTATTTGCCGATGCAACCTTGGTTGAAGCCTCACCGAAAACCGGTCGCACCCATCAGATACGGGTTCATGCCGCCTCATTGGGGCATCCTATTGTTGGCGATGAGCGTTACGGACTGAATGACACTAACAAACACTTTAAAAATAAAGGCTATAACCGTATGTTTTTGCATGCAGAAACATTAAAGTTTGAACATCCTTCGACTGGTGAGCTGATGACATTTTCTGCACCGTTGCCCCAACAATTACAAAGTTTGCTACAACATGAACAACAAGTTTGATCTGATCATCTTTGATTGGGATGGTACTCTCATTAATTCCATAGACTGGATTGCACATTGTTTACAAAAAGCCGGGCAAGTCTGTGGATTTATTATTCCTGAACTACAAGAAGCTAAAAATGTTATCGGTTTGAGCATTCACCACGCCATGCTAGCCCTGTTTCCTGATGCCGATAAAATGACCCTGGAAAAACTGGTGGACTGTTACAGTCAGGAGTATTTTTCCAAGCCATTAAGTCGAGATGATTTTTTCCCCGGTGTTTATGACATGCTGCTACATCTCAAACAGTCAGGTTATCAGCTGGCGGTGGCAACCGGAAAAAATAGACTGGGACTGGAACAGGCATTGTCGGCTACCGACACGCGGGATTTGTTTTGCGTAACGCGCTGCGCCGATGAAACGGCATCAAAACCCGATCCTAAAATGTTACATGAGATTATGGACTACACTAACGTAGCCAAGCATCGCACGCTGATGGTAGGAGATTCTGTCCACGATTTGCAAATGGCAATCAATGCTCAAATTGTTTCTGTCGCGGTACTGTGTGGTTCGCATACCGAGGATTTTTTACAACAACACAATCCGTTGACCTGTTTGCGACAACCAACGGAATTACTGGATTTTATTTAGGTTTAATAGCGAATGGATAATCAACAAGATAATCAAGTTAAGACGGGCAATTTTCAACAACCCGGTTGGGAGCGTGAAATTGTTGAAAAACTGGCTTTCGCAGCAATCAATGAACAAAGAAGAACACGGCGCTGGGGCATTTTTTTTAAATCGATCATATTTTTGTACCTGCTGGCGGTATTTGGTATGTTGATGTACCCCAAAATTAAGGGCGACGTGGGCGGAATTGGCCACACTGCGGTTATTGATGTCGTGGGGGTTATTGCCGAAGATCAGTCAGCTAATGCGGATAGCATTATTCAAAGTCTGCGTGATGCGGTAAAGGACAAGCATACCAAAGGTATTATCTTGCATGCCAATTCACCGGGCGGCAGTCCGGTGCAATCGTCTTACGTGTATGAAGAGATTAAAGCCATCAAGAAAGAGCATCCGGCATTACCGATATACGCCGTAGTCAGCGACATTTGTGCCTCAGGCTGTTATTTTATTGCCTCGGCAACCGATAAGATTTTTGTCAATCCTTCCAGTTTGATAGGTTCTATTGGTGTCATCATGGATGGCTTCGGTTTTGTGGATGTTATGCAAAAACTGGGTGTTGAACGCCGCTTGATAACCGCCGGGGCGCATAAAGCGATGCTGGATCCGTTTTCGGCATCCAGGGCAGATGAAAAGCAGTTTATGCAGGGCTTGATCGATCAGGTGCATCAGCAATTTATCGCTGCGGTGAAGGGTGGACGGGGCGATAGGCTGAAAGAAACCCCTGATACCTTTTCCGGTCTGGTATGGACCGGTGAGGAGAGTATCAAATCGGGTATTGCTGATGCAGTCGGTACGCAAGATTCTGTCGCCAAGAGCATTGGTGCAGAAAAACTGGTTGATTTTACCGAGCAAGGGCGTTTGATTGACCGGTTGGCCGGTAAGTTGGGCGCGTCTTTTGGCCATGCCATCAGTAGCTTTGCAAAAGATGTGTCGTTACGCTAATAATTCAGGCTGTATTCAGGCTGTCTGGTTACTATGGAGTTATACCTAAACGCCTTTGAGAACGCTCATAACGTGAGCTATAGTATTCATAGGCAATACAGGACAACACATTAAACTGGACACGATCATGAAAAACGCGATTAAAGTCGTTGTATTGTTTTTTTTGGCCTCGAACCTTTGTTTTTCTGAAGGGGGGAGCGTATTGACGCATGTCAGCCTGGATCAGGCGACCCAACATGTTTTAAGCATTGCTAATAATAAGGTGCTGGGGGCGACAACCGAAATCCTTGAGGGTAAAGAGGTTCATATTATTAAAGTCTTAGGCGCTGATGGCTGGATTAAATTTTATAAGATTGATGCCCAAACAGGCGTTCTGATCAGCTAGCCATTCGCATAAACCAGGGAGTCAATATGCGCATTCTTATTGTTGAAGATGAGGTGACCCTCGCTAAACAGATTGACAAGTATTTGAGTGACAAAGGTTTTGCAGTTGATGTCGCCAATACCGGCAGCGAGGGTTATTTTATGGGTAAGGAATATCCCATTGATGCGGCCGTGATTGATATTGGTCTGCCTGATTTTTCTGGTATTGAACTGATCAAACGCTTGCGTAAAGACAGCGTGGTAGTGCCTATTCTTATCCTAACGGCCAGAAGCCGCTGGCAGGAAAAAGTAGAAGGCTTAGAAGCCGGTGCGGATGATTATTTGGTCAAGCCTTTTCATTATGAAGAATTGCTGGCACGTCTGAACGCCTTGTTACGGCGTTCAATGGGGCTGTCGCATCCGGTGTTAACGCATGATAATATTGCACTGGATACCGTGACCCAGGAAGTGTTGGTGTCGGGTGAAAAGCTGGAACTGACCGCTTTTGAGTATAAAGTGCTGGAGTATTTAATGTTTCATAAAGGCCAGCTAATTTCCAAATCAGTGCTGACCGCGCATATTTACGACGAAGAGTTTGACCGTGACAGCAATGTGATTGAAGTTTTTATTGGTCGATTAAGAAAAAAACTGGATCCAGATGGCTCCCGCAAACCAATTGAAACCTTACGCGGTCGTGGCTATAGAATTCCCGATGAGATTGTTTGACATACCCTGCTGTATTGGCAGCGTGCTTGCCCATAATCAATCTGAATCATGAAGGCTAAATCATTAAGTTTTCGACTGGTAGTTTCTGAAGGCTTGGTGTTGATTGCCTTCTTTGCGCTGGTAACGCTGGTGTTGGAACAAAGTTTTCGGGAAAGTGCCGAGCAGGCCTTACAGGAGCGTCTGCAAATTCATGTGTATGCCTTGTTATCTTCTGTTGATCTGAATAATTCCGGGCAATTGAAAATGCCTGCCAATTTGCCGGAGCCCCGCTTTGCCAGTCCCGGATCTGGCTTGTATGGTTTTATCCAGCAACCCAAGAAAAAAAATTTGGTGTGGCGTTCGCCTTCGGCCATCGGTTTAGATATTATTGATCCCCCTAAACTCAAAGCCGGTAAATCGGCTTTTTTGCTTGAAAAGCAGAAACGCTACGCCCTGCACTATGATGTGGTCTGGAAAAATATTGCCGGTATTGAGCGCGAATATGTCTTTACTGTCTCCGAGGATGCCCAGTTTGTGACCGATCAGGTGCAGCGCTTTAGAGCGACCTTAAGATTCTGGTTATTGATTATTGGCGTAGTGTTGGTCTTTATTCAGTTTAGCTTGTTGCGCTGGAGTTTAAAGCCATTGCGTATTATCGCCCACGATCTTGAAGCCATTGAAAAAGGTAAGAAAACACATCTGGATGGCGAGTATCCGGTCGAGTTACAAGGGCTGGCCGGTAACCTGAATGTGTTTATTAACCATGAACGGGCGCATCTGGAACGTTACCGCAATACGCTCGCCGATCTGGCACACAGTTTAAAAACCCCGCTGGCCATCTTGCAAGGCTGCACCGAATCCTTCAGTGATAATAAAGACACGGTACAAGAACAAATTTCCCGCATGAATAAAATTGTTGAATACCAATTGCAACGCGCTGCCGCCAAAGGTGAGCAACATGCGATTAAATCGGTGGATTTGTCGGATGTCATCAAAAAAATACGGGTGTCATTGGCCAAGGTGTACATCGATAAGGGCATTGTCTTTGATATTGCCATTCCCGAACAATGTCAGATTTATTGTGAGGAAGGCGATGTCTATGAAATTGTCGGCAATTTAATGGATAATGCCTGCAAATGGTGCCATAAAGCGGTTAAAGTGAGTATCTTGCTGGATCAGCGCAAGGCGAGGCGCAATTTCTCGGTCATGTTGCAGATTGAAGATGATGGCCCAGGTATTCCGGTGGGTAAATTTAATGACATTTTAAAACGAGGCGTACGTGCTGATCAAAATATTCACGGTCATGGCATTGGCGTATCTGTGGTTGCCGAGCTGGTTGGGCTGTTGGGCGGAAAATTGGAAGGCGGTGAAAGCACTGCGTTAAAGGGAATGCGCTGGAGTGTTTATTTGCCTTAATGGTTATCGGTACTATGCGTACTGAAAATCACCAAAAGAATTGTCCACGAAAAACACGAAAAACACGAAATTATAAAGCTCTTTTTCGTGCCTTTCGTGGACACATAAAGTTTTATTTGGGATATTTTTTCGTGGAAATCACCTAACTACTTAGCCATCAAAAAGATAGGATAAAACGTTTTTATCTCTCCACGGAAACCAAAAGTAGGCGCTTTTAAACGGCACAAAAAACACGGAAAAACGTGGATATTTTCTCGCAAAAAAAATTATTACCGAAAACTTTTTGTGTCTTTTGTGCTTTCCGTGGACTTTTTAACATCTACTGAGTAGTTACAAAAAATTATTACAAGTTGCATCTGCTGAAATGAGTCTGGAACAAAACTTTTTATGAAAATTGCCATATTGTCCCGTAATCCAAAATTGTATTCGACCACCCGATTGGTCGAAGCGGCCACAGCGCGTGGCCATGAAGTGCGGGTGCTAGATGTATTGCGCTGTTATATGAATATCACCTCATATAATCCATCCATACATTATCGCGGTGAAGCGTTGACGGGGTTTGATGCCGTTATTCCACGTATCGGTGCATCGGTTACTTTTTATGGCACGGCGGTATTGCGCCAATTTGAAATGATGAATGTGTATCCGTTGAATGAATCGGTGGCGATTTCCCGCTCACGCGATAAATTGCGGTCGATTCAGTTACTGGCACGTAAAGGTATTGGTTTGCCGGTAACCGGCTTTGCCCATAATCCCGATGATATTGCCGATTTAATTGCCCAAGTGGGCGGTGCGCCGTTGGTAATTAAATTACTGCAAGGCACGCAGGGTATCGGTGTGGTGCTGGCAGAAACTCATAATGCTGCCGAAAGCGTCATCCAGGCGTTTATGGGACTTAACGCCAATATTATGATACAGGAATTCATCAAAGAAGCGGATGGCAGTGATATCCGCTGTTTTGTGGTGGGTGATAAGGTCGTTGCTGCCATGAAGCGTCAGGGGGCACCGGGCGAATTTCGCTCCAATTTGCATCGGGGTGGCACGGCAACCCTGGTGCGCTTAAGCCCTGAAGAGCGTTCTACTGCTGTGCGAGCCGCCAAAATCATGGGGCTTAATGTCTGTGGTGTGGATATGCTCCGTTCCAATCACGGCTCTGTGGTGATGGAGGTGAATTCATCACCAGGACTGCGGGGCATTGAAGATGTGTGTGGTAAAGACATAGCCGGTATGATGATTGAGTTTATTGAGTGCCGACTTAAATCATTACAGACAGCCAAACAAGATTCATCCGGTCAGACACCTACGCGAACCCGTACCCGAGGCAAAGGCTAAGACATGGTGATCGTAGTCCAACATGTATTATCGTTCTCGTTTTTGGACGGCTAGGCAAGCTTACACTCAACATATAAATTTAAGCATAAGTGTAAGCTTGAGTTTGCGTTAGCAATAATTCATAATCAATGCGCAACCAACATGCGCTAGATCTTCTCGATAAACTCATCGCCGATAAGCTCTAACAAAAACAGCCACGTTTTGGGAGAGATTAAGTGAAGCTACACACTTTTATCGCCATGCCTTTTGGCAAAAAGACTGGACACGATGGCACGGTTATCGATTTCGATGCTATCTATCGCGACTTGCTAAAACCCGCCATTGAAGCCGCCGGTCTGGAAGTATTTCGAGCTGACGAGGAACAAGCTGCCGGTGACATAAGAACCGACATGTTCCAGGAGTTGCTCATTGCCGACTTGGTCGTGGTTGACCTGACGCTGGATAATCCCAATGTCTGGTATGAACTCGGTGTTCGCCATGCCTTACGCGCTCGTGGTGTCGTTTTGGTGCAAGGCCCGCGTCCGACGCAACCCTTCGATATTTATACCGACCGCAAATACCGCTACAACCTCAAAGAGGGTGTACCAGACCCTTCGACACTGGACAAAGACAAGACAAAAATCACCGAAATCGTTAAAGCAACGCTGGAATCCTGGCGTGGTCGCAAGATCAGTCCGGTATTTCAATTACTGCCTAATCTGGAAGAGCCGCAATGGAAGCGTCTGAGAATAGGCGATGCACAAGAATTTTGGCAAGCCCATGATGACTGGGCAAGGTGTATCGATCTGGCACGGAAGGCGCAAAAGGTCGGCGACATCTTGGTGTTGGCTGAAGAAGCGCCGATCGCCGCATTTCGTACTGAAGCCCATTGCATTGCAGCCAACGCGTTGCTGAAACTGGAGCGTTTTGGACTGGCTTTAGAGCATTTTGATCATTGTCTCAAAGCAGAGCCTCGCAATCTCGAAGCGCTACAGAAAAAGGGTGTTTGTTTGCAACGCTTAGGTAGGCTTGACGAAGCACGAGCTCATTACAATGCCATCTTGCAAGAACATCCCCAAGATGAAGAAACCTGGGCTTTGTTAGGTCGAGTGGATAAGGATGCCTGGGTGGAGGCTTGGCATCAACCTGGGCATAGCCCTGAACAAATGCGTGATGATGCGGGTTATGAAGATGCGTTATTACGTGCAGCTATCAAAAGCTATAGTACAGCTTTCACCGCCGCGCCGGGTCATTACTACTCTGGCATCAATGCCGTAACCCTCATGTATCTGTACTTCCATCTCACCGAGGATAGCCGCTATAACGCGGATGCAACGGCCATGTCTGGTGGTATTCGCTGGGCGGCTCGTTGTGCATCGGAGTTCAACAATGATTTTTGGGCAAAAGCCACGTTGGGTGATCTGGAAGTGTTGACAGGTACGCCGGACAGTGTCACCACCGCTTATAAAGAAGCCATAGTCTGTGCTGAGAAAGACTGGTTTGCGCTTAATTCCCCTCTTAGTCAATTACGGTTGTTGAATGATTTGGGTTTTCGCCCGGATCATGTCGCTGCTGGTATCAAAGCTTTTGAACGCAATTTGCAACGTTTGAAAAGACCTACTGAAACGTGGCAGCCACGTCAGGTACTGCTTTTTTCTGGCCACATGGTAGATGCGCCTGATCGTGCCACACCACGTTTCCCTTTGGATAAGGTTGCTATTGCAGAAGCTGAAATTGCTAAGGCGTTGGATGACCTAGGAGCTGGCCCTGATGATTTAGCTTTAACGCAAGGTGCTAGCGGCGGTGATTTGATTTTCGCCGAAGCGTGTCTAGCGCGTGGTGTTAAGTTGCAATTGATGCAGCCGTTTCCGGAACCGGAGTTTATTGAACGGTCTGTGGCACCTGCTGCGGGTGATTGGCGTAGCCGTTTTTATGCCGTTAAGGCTAAGTTGACGCAACCTGCTTTGTGTATGCCGACAGAATTGGGTGTGGCTGCCCGCAATCCATTCGAGCGTTGTAATCTCTGGTTGCTTTATACGGCGTTGACTTACGGGCCGGAGAAGGTGCGTTTTGTGTGTCTGTGGAATGGCGGTGGCGGGGATGGCCCTGGCGGAACGGCGCAGATGGTGGAGGAGGTGAAGAAACGGACGGGGCAGGTGGTTTGGTTGGATACACGTAAATTATGGTGAAAGTGCTATGGCCAAGAATAAAACTCCAGCAACTGAAAAGAAACGTCTATTCAACTGGTCACGTATTTTCGGCTATGATTTTTTTATCTCCTTTAAACTGGGCCCTCCCCCTATCGGGGCGCAAAGTTACGCTTCCGATTTAGCCCGTCGCTTACGAGAACTGGATTTTACGGTTTTCTTTAGCGAGGAAGAGGCACCACGGCTTTCTCATAGAAAATTTGTTGACATGTTGTAAAATATTGGATATTTGACTCGCCG
>NZ_FUKJ01000223.1 GCF_900163745.1 Crenothrix polyspora | reverse complement strand
ATTTTCCACCTATTGTTATTACTTATGTACTAACAATAGGTGATACCATGCTGACACTCAAACTAACCGCAATTGGCAATTCCGTGGGGGTTGTCCTACCTAAAGAGGCACTGGACAAGCTGCATCTTGAAAAAGGCGACAAGATGTATCTGACGGAATCCCCAGAAGGCTTTAGGCTAACGCCTTATGATCCAGAATTTGAGCAGCAAATAACTGAGGCGCGGCGGATAATGAAGAAACGCTGTGACGTTTTGCATGAGTTGGCGAAATGATGAGCAGCCACCAGTAAGATTCTCATACTGGATATTGTCAATTTAATAAATCACTTAAGAAGTAAGCCCTTAATATTGGTAAAATGTTTGTCTTTTGTATAGATTGGCAGACCGTGTTGGAAAGCCGCCGCCGCAATCCATATATCATTGGTAGGAATTGGCGTTCCACTATTCTTTAGTTGGTCAAGAATTAAACAGTAATACTCCGCTGTGTCTTCATTAATGCTGTACAGGGTGACTCTAGGCGAATCAAGAAATTGGTTGAGTTCCTGACGATTAATTTTTTCTTTATTTCCTGCTTTAAAACCAGAAAGTAATTCACCTATTGAAATAGCGGTAATGCCAATATGGGCGACTTGTTGAAGATTTTTAACTATTTCGATATCGCCTCGCATAGCGTAAGAATAAATATTGGTGTCAATCAATAGGGCATTCATTTCCAAAGCTCAACATCAATCTGAGATTCATTATTAATTTTCGTTTGAATGTCCTGAAATTCGCTATCAGTCCACTGACCAAAAAGAAAATCTAAATCGTGGTGTTCCTGGGTGAAATGTCGTTTTTTATGGTGTCCTGTATGTTCTTTTAATACATCAAGTACCAGTTGATTGACACTCTTTCCATTTGCTTGCGCTTGTTGCTTAAGTGTTGTTGCCAAATCTGAATCGATTCCACGTATAGACAAATTGCCCATGTTTGCTCCTTAGAAAGTGAATGCATTTTGCCTGCATGATAAGAGTGCGCCTGTGGTTTGTCAATCGTAATCAATAAACCCAAGCCTTTTTTGATTTGCACCAATGCGTCAATTTCACACAAAAAGTGTGAAATAGTTCACAGACAATCCATTTCAAATGTTGTAAGGTAATTCCGAATCTCATCGTGTCGGCAGAATCTGGCTGTCTTGCGACGCAAACGCTTATAAAAATAATAACGGGAGCGCCATCATGAAACACGCCAAAGCCATCGCTTATCTGCGGCAATTATGTTGTTCTGGATTGAACAAGGAAATTGTGATACCGGAATTTCTCTTTGCCGTACAATCTGTTATACCATCCGGCAGCAATACGTTTTCTGGATGGAATGAAAGCACAATACCCACCTACTTCATACTTGAAAACGCCATAGCTGATTTACTTGATGCGTCTGAACTCGTACCCATCATTATTTCCGCTTTTTTTACCCCTGAGCGAACCAATAGCTTTGTTAGCTGGTTTATCACCCATCCAACATTAACTGATTCCAAGATCCTCGACAGAAATTTTTATAAAACCGATTTTTACAATTTAATTTTTCGCCCCTATAACCAACACCACAGCCTTTTAACGCTGGTATGGATCAATGGCAAACCTGTCGGCACCATAAACCTGTTTCGCCCACGCCATCAAAAACCCTTCAATATACGCGAGCAAAACCTTATGACACAGCTATTGCCTTATGTCAGCCATGCGCTGCAAGCCCCCGACGATAGCGGTATCCAATACTGTGAACACGGAGCGTCAGGCATGATGATTATGGATACGCAGGGACGCGTTCAATTTATGAGTCATGCGGCCAAACATGTGCTGGCCTTAGCGTATCATCCAACATTAACCGTAGATAGTCGCAGTGAAGAAGTGGAATTATTAGCCAAGTTGGCGCAACTGTGCCGTAATCTGGATACGATATTTCAGGGCAAACACGCCGCACCACCGTCCTGGAGTTATACCAATAGCCGTGGCCGCTTTATCTTCTGTGCCCACTGGCTGAACAAACAAAACAATGAGCCGGGCGGCTTCATCGGCATAACTATTGAGCATCAAGAACCGCTAACGTTAAAAATCCTGCGAACTCTACAAGCCCTACCGCTTTCTGCTATGCAAAAAGAAGCTGCTTTATTGCTGGCACAAGGATTTTCCAACGAAAAAATCGGCGAACACCTGCATATCAAAAACACCACCGTTAAAGACCATATCGGTAAAATATTTACCAAACTGGACATTCATAACCGCGAGGAATTATTGCCTAAATTGCTGGCTTTGGAGACCCTGGAAATATCTGAGCGAGGTTAAATTAAATAAGCATCGAGGCTTTTAGCGGGGAAACACTTTACAGCCTTAAGGTTAACTAACCACCAATCGAACTGGCTTTCCAATACAACTTAACATGTTCACTAACGTATCTAAAGTAAACTTGCTGGTTTTTTTATTCACCAAATCAGAGACACGCGGACGACTAACATTCAATAACTTTGCCACTTCATCTTGTTTAAGATGATTACCCGTAATCCAACGGGATAATTCATCCATCAGCTGTTCTTTGAGGACTAACGCATCATTAATATGTTGTTGTGATTCAGCATGAAAACGTGCTGCTTCGTTCGGCTCAAAGTCCAACTCTAAAAAAAGGTTAGCCCCAGTTTTTGTAACATGGCGGATTTCAGTATCAATATTCATTTGCTTTGCCTAGCTACGGGATAAATGTGGTTTCGATAACCAAAAAACCGCCCACGACAACTCAAGCCTTAGCTTCTCTCTCCAGGTTTGTCATCAGCTTAGCAACCTCATGTTCAGGCACATCCAGGTCGACCAGTGCTTTCTTAAGATGCCCTATTACCATATCCATTTGCTTATCATTCATGCGGACATTAATCTGCTGCCGATAAAACTCACGCAGATTTTGTGGAAAATCTTTTTCCGCGCCATAAGCGCCAAATGCCGTTTTTAGAAAATGTTTCTGCCTGTCCAGAAGTGTCTGGAGATTGATCTCATCCAGAACAGGATCAAGTTTATCGTCCAGCAATAACTTTCGGGTAACGGCTTCGTTAATTGCCTGAATCGCCGCTTCACCACCGATTCTTTGGTAAAGCGAAATATCATGCAGGGCAAAAAAATCACTGCGTTTAAGCGCGTCATTGTCGGTACCCCAGTCAATGTCTTTTTCCGCTTTTTTAAGCAAAGGAATATGCTTGGAGCAGTGAATATAGGCTTCTTCAATTTCAACCATAATCCAGCGCTCAGGACGGTGTTTGCCTTCGGTGTCCATCTCGGCGATGACATCCTGCGGTAAGTCTTTACGGAATTTCAGCAAGTCCTCATGTTCAACTATCCTGGCTTTGCCGTTAACATGCAGGCCAACGGTACTGGAAAAAAAATCCACGAAAATCATGCCGATATGCGGGTTTTCGCTGATATTGCCCTGACTGGCCATCACCCCGTTGCCGCGATATTCTGGATACACCAGATAATTATCATTCAGCGATCTGACAAAACCCGGCCTGCCAAAACGAAAAGAGCAATCACAATCCCCGTGTTTATCGGAGGTGGCAATAAACAAAACCTCTTGCCGGCTGATAAAGTCTTTCATAACCGGCGATAAATAATTCAATACCTGCTTGTCATAAAAGCGTAAGGCACGCTGTGTCGTGCCATATTTTTGTTGTAAACAGTGCTCACCTTCCGATCCCGGTAACAAAGTAACCGGCGCAACAGCAGGCAGCGTTTTCTTTGCTTTGACTTTAAATAATCGAAACATGGTGCTCTCCTTTATTGGCTACCAATTTAAAGTGGGACAGGTATTGCTCCTTCTCCCTGAGGGAGAAGGCTGGGATGAGGGTGATTTAATACTTCCCCCCTCACCCAACCCTCTCCTTTATGCCCTTTGGGTACTCTGGAGAGGGCTTTTGTTCCGTATTTAAGTGTGTAGCCCTTTATTTTTTGGCTGACTCCTTTACAGATTCTGGTTAAATATCCAGCACTGCATGTGAGGCAGGATAAGCACAACAGGCATAAACCCAGCCTTTTTTTCTATCGAGATCAGCAATTTCTACCTGATCGGTCATCTCGATATTACCTTTCAGGCATTTAACCATGCACTCGCCACACGCACCGGCGCGGCATTCATGGTCTATCATAATGCCGGACTTTTCCGCGAGCTCCAGCAGCGTCATCTGGCCATCGGCAGCAATAGTTTTGCCTGACTTGGCAAACCTGATCTGATAGTTTCCGGTTTTTTTTCTCGATGGCAGGCTCAGACCGCAATCTTGCGCTTTTGCAACCGGACTATTGACGCTAAAACTTTCGCAAAACAATTGTTCGGTGGGTAACGCCAGGTTCAGTAAATTGTTTTTACATGCCATCATGAAAACTTCAGGCCCGCATAAATACACCGCTCGTTCCTGCACATCCGGCACATGCTCTGCAATCATTTTTTCGTTAATTCGCCCGCTTAAACCAGACCACGGAGTGAGGGCAATGGCATCGGTCGTTAAGGTAATAGCCAGATGGATGTTGTTATGGCGAGCAGCGATCAGGTTAAGCTCAGCACTATAGATAATATCTTCAGGGCTTCGAAACGACAGTAATAGCATGACATCAACACGCGCCTCGGTATCGGCAAGCCAGCGCAACATGGACATAATAGGCACTATGCCGCTACCCGCCGCTAAAAACAGAATTTTTTGGGGAACAGGGTTTGCACAACTGAATTTTCCAAACGGCCCTTTTACATTAACGGTATCGCCAATTTTCAGGTTATCGTTGAGCCAGTTGGAAACCACCCCGCCCTTCACATCTCTTTTTACCGTAATATCCAGGATGCCTCGATGCGAAGGTGTTGAAGCCAGGCTATAGGAACGCTTGTATTCCTGACCGGAAATAACCACTGCAAGCGTAATATATTGTCCGGGCAAATAATCAAAAATCGAACCACTTGGCCTAGCTAAGCGATAAGTTTTGGTATCGGGTGTTTCGTCATAGCAGTTCAAAACCGTGAATGGGGTGCTTAAGGCTTTATCGCTGGCAGGATAGGCTCTACCCTCTGGCGCTAATGTTTTATTCAATGCACTGGTTTCAAACATTTCACCCATGATGGCATTATCCGCTGTGGATTCTTGTTCGAAAAACGCTTTGCCCGCACCGGAAAATAACGCACTAAAGGGGGTTTGTTCCCGTTCGATAGGGTCGTCATGGTAGCGATGGGCAAAATAAGTCTTACCGCGCCGGACTGCGGGTGCTGCACCGGATTGGCTGAACAACTGCCGTGTCCAGAGTTCTGTTGATTTTTTATTCTTATTGTTCATAATCACTCCCCACGAACGATCTCCAAAGAACACGAGTACATCTACGTCGCTAACATAGCCTAGGCATTAACATAATCCCTCAATTTCTGCCGTTAAACAATGACGGCACACCCTCTTTTTCTGCCAAAAACAACAACGCCTGTGGCACAGGCATAGCGTGCGCCATAAGCCAAATCTGGTTCAAGTATACGGTTATTGATGTTAAATATCTGTGAACTATTTCACACAAAAACTGTGAAAAAGTCATATTCAAAAAATTACGGTGCATGTTATATTTTTGGCATTCAATCGTAGAGTAATGCTCTGAAATAAATTGAATAACTGTAGGTGTGGATTTATCCGTAAAAATTTGCCCAGGTTATTCAGGCAAGTTACTTGCTGCGCTACATGTTGAGATTCTTACGTATATAACGCCACAGGTCTACCCAGATAGTAGCCCTGGCCAAAATCAATATCCAATTCGCGTAATATGTCCATCGTTTGCGGGTCTTCAATCGATTCGGCAATCACCTGCTTGCCTAGCGCATGGGCAATATCGGTGACGGTCTGCACCAGGATTTTATTGGTGGCATCCTGGCCAAGCTCACGAATAAATTTGCCATCGATCTTGATAAAATCTACCGGCAGCCGTTTAAGGTGATCGAACGATGCAAAGCCGCTGCCAAAATCATCCAGCGCAAAACGAAAGCCCAGTTCACGTAGCTTTAAAATATGACGCAACACCAGCGTAAAGTGATTGATGGCGCTGTATTCGGTAATCTCAAAACAAATTTTTCCTGGCGAGACGGCGTGGTCAGACAGGCATCTTTTTACAAACATCATAAATGTTGGATCGGCCAGGGTTTCAGGACTGATATTGACATTCACTATCTCGGTGCGTACCAGATTATCGGCCTCCGCCAGCCACGCACAGGTTCTATTAAACACCCAACGGTCAATGCGTAATAACAAACCATAGCGCTGCGCCGCAGGCAGAAAAGCACCGGGATTTATCAAGCCGTTATCGGTGTGTAAACGTACCAGAACCTCATAATGCAGTAACTGTGTTGGTGCCGTAATAAGGGGGATAATCGGTTGCTGGAACAACGTCAACTGCCCATCTCTTAGCGCCTGCGTCAGTGTGGCAACCATATCCATTTGATTGTGGCGATGGATGGTGGTTGGTTTATGCGGCTCGCTGATGATTATACGATTTCGACCTGCGCTTTTGGCTTCATAACAGGCCGCATCTGCCAAACTAAGCGCCTGCTCGCCACAGTT
Organism: Crenothrix polyspora; assembly: GCF_900163745.1. Taxonomy (GTDB): domain Bacteria; phylum Pseudomonadota; class Gammaproteobacteria; order Methylococcales; family Methylomonadaceae; genus Crenothrix; species Crenothrix polyspora_B. Next base: position 2,099 of record NZ_FUKJ01000223.1, on the reverse strand, counting down.
TATTTGTGCATTAATAGTGACAAGACCGATGCTGGCTGAGGTTTTAAAAATCCGTTGTCGCCATTGAAAATGGTTAACTTCCAGCGCAAGCCTAAGGCGTTCGGCATTGGCCTTACCCGTAGACTGATGTTGATCCCAGAAAACAATACCGAATTCATCGCCGCCCAAGCGAGCGAGCATATCTTGTGGGCCAGTATGGGCTTTAAAAATCGCCGCAACTTGCCGCAAACATTCATTGCCAGCAGCATGGCCACAGGTATCGTTAATAACCTTAAACTGATCCAGATCGATAAATAACAACGTGTGGGTGCTTTGGCTGCGAATGGCATCTTGCAGGTAATTTTCGAACTCGTTACGATTGCATAAATGGGTCAGAGGGTCGTGGCTGGCCAGATAGCTCAGTTGCAATGCCTGCTGTTTGCGCTGACTGATGTCAATCAGCGAGCCTTCAATAAATTCGTTCTGATCGACAATGATGCGCCGTGCCGACAGGTTATACCAGAGATCATGCCGACCTTTAATCTCCAGGCTTTCGACAGCGCCATGCAAGGCAAGCAGACGGATGATTTTATTCCAGATGCCTTGTGGTTCAGCAAAATAGTTGTGTAAGCACGGCTGTTTGGTAAGGGCTTGTTCGACATCGGGTAGATTCAGTAATTTTCTTAAGGCCGGATTAGTTTCCAGTAAGCTGCCATCAGAACGCGCGGTAAACAGGCCTTCCAAAGCGTTTTGGTACAAAGACTGGTATCTTCCCAGGGTTTGAATGGCGGTTTGTTGGGAAATAGCCCGTTGTTCTCGGTCGTAATCAAGTCTGCGGATAATAATCGAGGAAAACGACAGGAACATCAATGCGCCACTCAAAAAACCTAAGTGAGAAACCAGGACGGGCTGACTGTTGTCAGCAAAAATCAAATGGATGAATCGATCCGCGTTTAACAGTAAAAATAATAAAACCGTGCCGATGAAGACACGCAAATGTTTAATGGTGTGATACCCGCAGTAGACAGTAATAATGGATGTTAAACACGCGGCCATGATTAGAAAATTTTTGACAGCGATTAAAGCAGGATGCGGAAAGGCCAGATAGCTAAAAATTAATGCGCTGCCAAGTAAGATATAAATATCAAATATTCGCGTAAGCATCGGATGCATGCGTTTAAAGTCAACCAGCAGTATAAAAAAATGTTTGATAAAGGAAGTAAATAAAATCAGGTTGAGCGTATCCATTACCAACAAAACTGACTGTTGCGGCCACGTAGTAATTTGCCAAAGAAAATTTATCTGTCCAACACCAAGAACGAAACCGAGCAATGCCGCAGAAAAATGCAAGTAAATGGTTTCGCGTGTACACCAATACAAAATGACCTGATAAACCACAATGCCAAAGCTAAAACCGGCAATCAGAAAAGATATTAGCTGGTCGGTGGATAACGCTAAGTTTGTGTTTAGCATGGCTGTAGTAACTTCAAAGAAAGTATCAATGCCTTCAAGTTGTGATAAGGGTTGGAGGAATTTACATCCCTACGTTACGCGATACGTCGGGTAATGCTATCGCTACTTGGTGGGAATAAACCAATTCAGTTTGTTATAACGACTCCTAATTTAATAGCAAGTAGAGACGCAAAATCTTGCGTCTCCACGATGCCTTAATGGCAGCGTGGTTTAATACCGTATTTAAAACAACGATAACTTTATGCCGCCATACACCGCCACACCTGGCGTACCATAGGTGGGTGTCATCGGATTACGGTTATTGTTCAGGTTTTCACCGCGCACATACACTTGTGCGTTTTGTTTAATGTTATAACTCATTTGCAAATTGACACGAAAGCTATCATCCACGCCCACGCTTGTATTGGCAGGCGTTTGCCATTGCCAGCCGCTGGTATAAATCCCTTCCAGATGCAGCATGACCGGTAACACGCTGGCCTGCCAGTCACCAAAAAAACGCGCGTTATGCGGAGGGGTATTAATCAGATTGTGCCCAGTTTGGGCATTATGCGAGTCGGTATAGGTGTAATCCGTCCCCACGCTGGCATTGGATGCGACAACATAACGCCACGCCATTTCCAGTCCCTGCACACGCACCCTATCTGCAT
>NZ_FUKJ01000317.1 GCF_900163745.1 Crenothrix polyspora | reverse complement strand
CATTGCCAACATCGCTTCAATTATCAAGGTCAATTGCCTAAAGTCACGTGTACTTATAATTGGACGAAGTGCTTCAAGGGTTGCTATGATTTCGTTCATGGTCAGATTTTGTTGACTGTGGCGGTGTAGGAATCCTACAGTCTACTTTTTCTGGCCAGCTATTTGTCAATGTCCACTAAAGCCCCTTACCTTATAAGTTTGGCGAAGGTGTTGTTACCCAACAAGGTATTTAATCCGTGACTGTGGTTAATTGAATAGCTCGTAGCTCTTAGGGTGTATTCGCCGCTAGGCAATACGCCAATATGTTTAAAATCGCTGCATTGCTCAGTAGCCTAACGAGTAAGATTAGATTGTCCAAGCGTAGCGAACGGCAATCTGAACGGGGTTAATTACAAGTTGGGCTTATTGATGCCAACTGGTACAATTCGATTTTTGTAAGGAATTATTGTGCCAACAATTTCAATGTGTTACGGCATTCTGGTCTTGATGTACTTCTACGACAACAAGCAGCATAGCCGCCCCCACATTCATGTCGAATATGGCGAAGCATCAATTGCTATTGATGACGGTAGTGTCCTTGCTGGTAATTTGCCCGCTTCCAAACTAAAACTGGTACAAGCCTGGATTGAAATACACCGAGAAGACAGGCGTTCCCGCTCATGACTTAAGCGATTGATATTAAATGATTTATTTTTTATGGTCTCGCGCTAATTTACCTTTAAAATCGCTAACTTAGAGAAAAAAATACATAAAATGCCAAAAATGAACTTATGTATATTGATTTATAATGTTTTTTAGTGCGACCGCGAAAAATAAAATGTGTTTAAAATCAATATACTTAGGCTATGAGCGGGAATGGCTGCCGAGAAGACTTGTTGGTAGATTGGAAACTGGCTATTGCTGGTGAGCCCGTATTTAAAATTGATCCACTACGATAAAGGAAATGTCGCATGGACAAAATTATTAAAGCTTTTGCTCTTGATGATTATAAAATCGAAATACTCACAAGTAGCGGCATTTCAGGCATATTTGATGTTAAACCCTATTTGCGAGGCAGTGCTTTCAAAGAACTTGCCAATGAGTCATATTTTCGCATGGTACGTCCAGCTCATTATGGAATCATGTGGCCCCATGAGCAAGATTTTAGTTCTGATACAATCATTTGGGACATACAAAATGCAATCGCTGTGTAAGCCGAGAACGCTGAGCTTAATTAACCCTCGGACGGGTGTTTGGCATTTTTGTCGAGTGTGTGTTAGCAACTGCACACAGTTTGTGCAGCATAGCGAACGGCATACCCTACCTCTACCGTAACGTTAAGCAACAACTTTAAAACACAGACATATCTCCAGAAATATGTATCATTTTTAATCAATGTGTGAAATATTTCACATACATCTAGCATAAATATCTTTACAATCACCTTCTAGTCAACTCTTCAATCAATGACAGCCTAGCTTAGGCTAGGGAATGTAACGATCCGTTTGTCCTTATTCAGGAATTTTTATGCTCCCCATCCGAATTATCTTTCAAAAAAAACTTGCCCCTCTACTGCTCATTATTCCGAGTTTCAGTCTATTTAGCCCCATAGCACACGCATTGCCCAGCTTTGCCAGACAAACCGGTGAAGCCTGTACAGCTTGCCATATACAAACCTGGGGAGCTAACCTGACACCACGCGGTCGCGATTTTAAACTGAAAGGCTATACCCAAAGTAACAATGAGACTGGCTGGAAGCCACCGCTGAGCATGACTGTCGGAGGCGGCGGCAGTTTTGACCTTACGGATTATCCTGATTTTTTGGGTGGAAGTAGCAGGGCTAAAGATACAGCTTTTGCAAGCGGCTCGGTATTTTATGCCGGGAAAGTCAATAAAAACTTGGGCGCTTATGTTCAAGGTACGGGAGTGTATAGCTCATCAGGTAACGCCTATGGCTATCTGGATAAAGTTGACCTGCGCTTTGCCAGCCAGATTGACTTGTCCGGCCAGCACATAGATTACGGTATTTCCGTCAATAACGAACCCGGTGTACAGGATCTGTGGAACACCAATGCTGTTTGGCGAAATTCTATAACTGGTGGATCTACCTTGTCTGATCGAGGATTAAGTGGCCGGGTAGTAGGGGCATCGCTTTATACCATGATTAACAATTTATTATACGTTGAGGCTGGCGGCTATACGTCTTTGCCTGTTGATGTACAACAAGGCATTGGTCGTGCCAACTATATTGGAACTGAAATTGATGGTGGCGCACCGTATTGGCGTATCGCCTTACAGCACAATTGGAATGGCCATTATATGGCGTTAGGGCATTTTGGCTTACGAGCCGATGTTAGAAATAACTTTCTTCCCGCTTTTTTCGTACAAGACTACTACACGTCTTATTCTGATCTAGGCGTAGATGCAACTTACCAGTACCTTGCTAATCCCGACCATATTTTTGAATTGAAAGCCAGTTATGTGCGCGAAACCCGATCAAGCTCTGAAAATATATTTTTCAGTAACGTTTACAACACAACTATAGAAAACGTCAATGCCAATGCAGCCTATACCTGGCAACAAACTTTAGGGCTTATGCTGGGCTATCAATACAATAATATGCTGGGACATTATCTTGCCACTGAACTGTCTTATACGCCGTTCGGAAAGCAACAATCCCTGGCCGCACCGTGGTTAAATTTACGTCTGAAGTTGGGTTATATTACTGAAGTGGCAGATAGCTACCCGCAAGAAAGGCTTTATTTGAACGGACAAATAGCGTTTTAAGCAAATGTTACTGTGTTTCCCTGCACAGTAATTATTTTTGAATCATAGCGTTATTGAATTTATTGATCACTACTGGATAGTGATGTGGTGCCCCGAGGCGGATTTGAACCACCGGCCTGTCCCTTAGGAGGGGACCGCTCTATCCTACTGAGCTATCGGGGCAATAAACACGAAAATACCTAAAAACCAAATTCGGACTCGTCAAAGTCATCAAATTGATCTTTTAATTGTTTCTTTTCCCAATATATCTCAATCTTTCTACGCGCATCTGTCTTTATCGCCTCTTTTTCAATAGACTCCGATACGGCATATTCGCCGTCTTCGAAAATATCATCTAACTCCTGATCGGGTTCTGCACCACTTTTACTGGCATTAACAATTAATTTTGATGTATCTTTAGCCATTTTAAACTCATATATTTTTTGCAAATTTTGCCAACGCTTGTAACAATAAAGACATTATCACTTAATTTCAGTTCAATTCAACAACAAACACAAAAAACACCATCAACGGCCGGAAATCCAGTTATCCGTTGCAGTCACCAAGGCATTAATCATGTCATCCCCTTGAGCTATATGCCCAGCATTTGGCAATATAACGTAGCCTGCGTGGGGTAATGCCTGATGCAGCATCATACCAGCCTCCATAGGACACACCAAATCATTACGCCCATGAATGATGATCGTTGAAATAGCCGTTAACTTATGACACAGATTTAAAATCTGATTTTCTTCAATAAAGTAATGGTTTTTAGCATAATGCAGTTCCATGCGTGCCTGGCGTACCATTTTATCAGTAACATGACTGTCTTGAGAATAGCCCTGATAAGCATTACCCAATGCAACTTGAGCGCCCCAAGCCATCCATTCGCGCGTTGCCCGTCTTACCGCGATTTCATCATCACCCCACAATACATCACACAAACCTTGTATGGGATTTTCACGCGCCGCTTCGGGAATACTCGCAATCAAACGCTGCCATTGTTCGGGATAAATAAGCCTGACACCATCGTCTTTAATAAACCAATCCATGTCCTGCTGCCGCGCCAGGAACACCGCACGAATAATCAAACCATTGACGTGCCCAGTATGCTGCTGGGCATACAACAACGCCAATGCCGCTCCCCAAGAACCACCGAACACTAACCACTGATTTATATTCAGCACCTGGCGAATACGTTCCATATCATCGATTAAATCCTGGGTCGTGTTGTGTTCTAATTCACCAAAAGGCAATGACTGTCCACAACCGCGCTGGTCAAACAGAATAATCCTGTAATATTGCGGATTAAAAAAACGCCGGTGATCTGGCTTGGTACCTGAACAGGGGCCGCCATGTAAAAAAATAACGGGCAAGCCATCGGGATTGCCACTTTGTTCTACATAAACCGAATGTTTGCTGCCGGTTTTCAGAAAAAAAATGTGGTATGGGAGAATTTCAGGGTAAAGGGATGTCATGGGATCTGCTGATTCGTACATTGAGCTTTAAATTTTAGGTTCATGCTTCATATCATCTTTTGACAGCCCGACAGTCCGTGTAAATTCTTCAGGGTTGTTGGCAGGCAGTTGGGCATAAGGGGTCATAGCTATCCGTATTTTCAAAGATTGAGACACTATTTTAACCTTTGCAAGCTAATCTCATTCCAATTATTTAGAAAAGAGGTGTGCTGGATCAACCTGGCTGTCCGTTTTGTGTGAGTAGTCTGATTTGCCAAACAACCCTCAAACGAGTACGCTAAAAAGTTTTATACGCCAACCAAGATAATTATGACCATAACCACCCGATTTGCTCCCAGTCCCACTGGCTATCTCCACGTAGGCGGTGCCCGTACCGCATTGTTCTCCTGGCTGTATGCCCGTAAGCACGGCGGCACGTTTATTTTACGTATTGAAGACACCGACCTGGAGCGCTCAACGCAAGAATCGGTTGATGCCATTTTGCAGGGCATGACTTGGCTGGGATTGGATTACGATGCGGGGCCTTTTTATCAAACCCATCACTTTGACCGCTACAAAGAAATTATCCAAACCTTGATCGATCAAGGTGATGCGTATTATTGCACCTGCAGCAAAGACGAACTGGAGCAACTACGCACCGAACAGATGGCCAATAAACAAAAGCCGCGCTACAACGGCAAATGCAGAAATTCCGGCAAAGCACATCCTGGTGTGGAAGCTGTGGTGCGCTTTAAAAACCCGCTTGATGGCGTGGTGACGATTCCGGATCTGGTTAAAGGTGAAATCGTCGTGGCCAATAAAGAGCTGGATGATTTGATTATTGCCAGAACCGACGGTACGCCAACCTACAATCTTACTGTTGTCGTCGATGATATGGACATGGCCATTAGCCATGTGATTCGCGGCGATGACCATATCAACAACACGCCACGGCAGATGAATATTCTTAACGCATTAGGCGCAACATTGCCGCACTATGCGCATTTGCCGATGATACTGGGTTCTGATGGTGCGCGGCTTTCAAAACGTCACGGTGCGGTAAGTGTCATGCAGTTCCGCGATGAAGGCTATTTACCGGAAGCCTTGCTCAATTATTTGGTGCGTTTGGGCTGGTCGCATGGCGATCAGGAGATTTTTTCCATAGACGAGATGGTTGAGTATTTTGAGCTGGCGGATGTCAACGGTTCGGCATCGACCTTTAATATGGAAAAACTGTTGTGGCTGAATCATCACTATATTATGCACAGTGATCCGGCTCATGTTGCGCGCCATTTAAGCTGGCATATCGGCCAGCTGGGCATTGACCCCACCACTGGCCCAGATTTGGTGGATATTGTTAAAGCCCAACGTGAGCGCAGCAAGACTTTGGTGGAAATGGCGGCAGCCAGTGTTTATTTCTACCAGGATTTTGATGGGTATGATGAAAAAGCCGCTAAGAAAAATCTCACCGTCGGTGCGGACGCTGTCTTAATGCGTTTGCATGAAGAATTTACCGCCGTTGCCGAGTGGGAAAAAGAAGCGTTGCATCAGGTCATTATGACTGTTTCTGAGGCTATGGCACTGGGCATGGGCAAGGTTGCTCAGCCGTTACGGGTTGCTATATGTGGTTCAGCCGTTTCACCGGCAATTGACATTACTTTAGCCTTATTGGGCAAAGAAAAGACACTTACTCGGATCGAAAAGGCTGTAAATTACATTAAGAGTGTAAATTAGACTTGGATTTATTGCGGGTTTACTATAAAATACCCGCTCTTTACTTGGGGCCATAGCTCAGCTGGGAGAGCACCTG
>NZ_FUKJ01000106.1 GCF_900163745.1 Crenothrix polyspora | reverse complement strand
TCCAGGATGCGTTCATCCGCTTCAGTAGATTCGCAGGGCTGCTGTGGCTCTTCTGACTCGGTATCAGCTTTGTCCCAAGGCAGGTCGCTGCTCGGTGGCCGTGAACTTTTCTTCGATGTTTGTTTCAACCGCTCACGCGCATCTTTTAAGTCATAGTGCAACTTAACGGATAATCGGCGTAGGACATCCTCCGGCAATTCCAGTAATTCTTCTTCGGTTAGTTGCAGCAGGTCGTGGTCGCTTAGTCTCATTAGCAATAATGTACAGCTTTTTTACCTAGAGTTGGGATTTTTTAAAGTAGGGGTCTGAATTTTTACGGAATATGCAGTTCATTAATGACAAGGTCTGGTGCTTGCTTATTTACAGGCCAGCTATAATAAGTAAGTCTATCGAAAAGCCAGCCAGCTGCCTCTGCTCCAGTTGGTACATCTTGATCAAATGATAAAAATTCTTTCCAGCCTGTATCAAAAATTTCCTCAAAAAAGGAAACAAATTGCGTTTTTCCCCGTATGTAAATGTTTAACATACCTCTTGATTCATTTAAGAGCAAATCTGCAAGGTTGTTGTGACAGAGAAGGTGTGGGTTTCTGTCAATCACGAATGGAGATCTTTCCAGCAATACTAAAGGGGCGATTCTTTCCAGTGCGACTTCATAAGGAAGTCGACCTGCTGCAAATATTGCGGCTCGGCGGATTTGCCAATTTTGATCGGGGCCGCAAGCAAGTGTCACAAGCAAATCAGATATACTGGAATCTCTTGATCTCATTGCTAAAATACACTGCCATAACTTTATGGTGGGCGAATCAAATCGAATTGATGAAACATCAGCAACGGAGCGTGGGCCAGAGGCAATGATTGAAACTGCCAATGTAAGCGCTATTGATTCATCTTCCTCCCGAGCAAGTTGCTCAGATAGACCAGCCAAAGCAAGACGTGAACGTCTCTGACCTAGCATCTGAGCTGCACATAGGCGTATACGAGGGTCTATATGGGGCAATGCGTGTAATAGCAACGAAGTGGCTTCAGTAATAGGTAGTCCGCCCAATTTCATAAGCTGCGGTATCAAAAGAGGGTTTTCCTTTTTTTCGACGGCACTCAAACTGTGCTCAAGGAGGGGAATGGCATCAGCAAATGGATACTGTGTACACAGCATAAGAAACAGAAAATCCCAATGCTCAGCGCATTCGTCTATATTTTTGTTTTCTTTCAAGCGTCTATATAGGATACCAAGATCAGTTCCAATCATAGCCAATATGGAAAATGCCTCAAGGCGTTGGTCAAACTTGAGTTTGTGATCAAAGACTTGCTGCTCATAAATGGTAAATATTCGCACCATCCCTAGATAAAATTAGCGATATAACTGTCTAAGCGGCATCGAGCCAAACAATGGTAGTCTTTTATGATACTTACAGGTGAATACATATCGGCCGGTGAAGCCAAACGGAAACCGCCTTTTGCACAACGGCAGGTCACGCTGAGCTTCCAGGACTATATCCAGCTCGAAGCAGACAAAAATTATTGGCATGCACAGTTCCAGCACGCGCAGGCCAAAATAAACGAACTCAAGAGTCGGGTTGCCGACCTGGAGGCACAAGTGGACGACCTAACCCACCGGCTGTATGGCAACCACAGTGAAAAAGGCCAGACACATTCCGAATCCCAACTACCTGCGCGTAAAAAAAAGAAACG
>NZ_FUKJ01000220.1 GCF_900163745.1 Crenothrix polyspora | reverse complement strand
ATATGGTGTTGATTGGCAGTCACCAACAGTTTTTTGAGCAGGGCATCCTCAGCCCCACTAAGGCTGAGGTTGATAATATGACTGCCCTTTGTAATCGCCGCGTCAATGGCTTTGGCCAGCGTCCAGCTGCTGCATGAAGCCTTGTCCTTGCTGCTATCGGCATACCAACAGGCTTTGTAGATGTCAATTTTGGCATCGGGTGCGATACCGTTGATACCAATGCCGTTACTATCGAGCGCACCAATGACACCGGCAACAGCGGTTCCGTGCCTGTCTTTTGCAAAAGAGGCGGTTCCGCCTTCGACAAAATTTTCGGTGGCGTCCACATGGCCTTTCAGGTCGGGATGTTCCTGGTCGGCACCGGTATCAATGACGGCGATGGTGACACCTTTGCCGGTTACTGTGCCGTGTACCCCATCGGCATGGATCATCTTTGGGCCATAAGACAACTCCCCATAAGCCTTGCCATTATCGCCCAGTAAGCCAGCAAAAACCTGGTTGGATTGCACCAGTTCTATGCGGCTGTCGGCACTGAGGCGGCGTTTGATTTCGTCCACGTCTACCATGTCAGAGACCCGGTAAACCAGGCAATTAACCCGTATCGATTTCAAGGGGAACTCGCCAGTGGCTTTTACATCATACTGATCGAGAATTTCCTGATGGATTGCCCGCCACTGGCTACGTACATCCTCAGAAAGCGTGACGATAATCTGGCGCGACTCAAATTGCTTGGGTGTACCCGCCATTGCATTTAGAGTAACGGGTAGATTGCTACAGCCAATAATTGACAATAAACCCACTAAAACAGTTAAACCTAAGCAAGCATTCTTCACGGCTGATCCACTTTGGCTATTCCTTCTACCAATTTGACTTTGGCGTTAGCACGCAGGTTAATGATGGCTTGTTGTTCCTGCACACCGCCCGCTGCCAGTTGCACGGTATAAACTCCCAGCATTGATGGCCCTTCCACCAGCTGCCCTTGCTGTGTTTGCAACAGCGTGCGGATTTCCCGCTCGGTGATGTCCTCGGCAAACACGATGTGCAGGCGCGGCAGGTTGGCAGTAACGGACGGGCGTTCATTTGACAGCGTCTCAAACAGTTGCCCTCCCGGCAGTTGTTGTGGCAGCCGACCGACGACCAACATAACTAAAGCTGCGATGGCCATTGTTTCCAGGGACATAATCCAAAATACTGGGCCTGGCAATGCTTTCAACCAGGCGGATAATTTGGCAAACAGGCCAGGTGTCTTGGCTACTTTTGTCGTTTCCGTTGCCGCTGTGGCGGCCTTTGTTTCCAATGCGTCAATGCCTTGCAAGATATTGGCGAACTGGACAGGAGAGGGTTTCCAGATCGGTGTATTGCTAGTGCCTAAGTTTACGTTATCGATTTGCCGATAGAGACCGAGTTCTTGCTGGCATTCGGAGCAAGATGAAAGATGCTGGGCCACACGCATCTGCTCTTTGGGATTCAGGGTATTTTTCACATACCATGGCAACAACTCAACGACGACATCGTGTTCTGTATTATTTGAATGTGTCATGAGTGACCCTCCTGTAAGTCGTAAGGGGAATAACCGCGTTTTGCAAGTAAGTCGGCCAGTTTTTTTCGGGCATGGAACATGCGCGTCTTAACCGTATTAACAGGACAATCGGTAATGATGGCGATGTCCTGGTAAGCATAATTTTCGGTAAAAACCAGTTCAAGTACAATCCGGTGTTCGGGTGACAACCGATCCATTGCCCATACCAGGATTTCACCCAGTTCCCAGCCCAGCACCGTGCGTTCGGGGTTATCTGGATCGACGGTTGCCGATTCTGCATTGACCTCTTCCCACTCATTTTCGTTAAGCTCGGAATCCTCTGCCTCCACCGTTTGCTCCCGCCAGTGTCGCCGTTGCCGCTCCAGTAATTTAAGTGCCTTGTTGTGGGCAATCCCAAACAGCCAGGTTGACAGCTTACCCAGAGCCGGATCGAAGCGTTCTGCACTTTGCCAAACTGTCATCATGACTTCGTTGATTGCTTCATCGACCAGTTCAGGGCTTTTTAGCAATTTCATCATAAAACTTCCAATACGCGGCGTGTAGTCGTAGTACAGGCTTTCAAAAGCTTCACGATCCTTGCTGGCAATACGTTGCATCAATAACGCTTCGTAGGCTTCGCCGCTTGCGGGTAACTCTTTATTGTCTTTTTTTTGTCCGGTAATACGAACCATCGCAGCTCCCTGTACGGAAAAATTGAGTCCACGTATTCTATACCTAAAACAAAAAACCTTTTTGCCGATATTCGGCAATAAACCTAACTGCTCCTATTTATTGAAATCGGGATCCACTGTACAACAAATGTCGCTACTGAAAGACTCGCAATTACTGACGGTATCAAGTAAACCACTGTCGATATCAGCGTAGTCATTATTGCCTGCCCCACAATCCACCGTGTCCCTAAAAACATCAACAGCCCGCAGTTCGTCGTTGCCTTGATCACCAGACATGCTGTCTTCACCACTCCCACCGAGAAGGGTATCGTTACCAGATCCGCCCTGCAATGTGTCAGCGTCTTCCTCACCACTGATGCTATCGCTACCAGAGCCACCCTCAAGAATGTCATTACCTGAGCCGCCGCGAATGTTATCGTTACCAGAATCACCGTTGATTGTGTCTGCGCCGCCTGCGCCATTGAGCGTATCATTACCACCACCGCCATTGAGCGTATCATTTTGAATACCGCCAGTAAGCGTATCATCGCCCTCGCCGCCATTTATTTCTAGCTTAATCTTGGTGATGACTCCTCGAGATGCGGCGCTATCATTTCCGCCTGCCAAATTCATTTTTATTTTTAAAGGCAAGATATCACCACAGTCCGCGTTGTGTACGTCGACACGTGTACAACCCGTTCCTGCCGTAACGTTATCAGCTGTGTCTGTCACTCTGAATCGGCCATTTACATTACTAACAGTGACATTGTTAGCGATAGGGAATGGATTAAGACCTACAATTGCACCGTCACTATTCATCGAGAATTGCTTGTCGTCATTGTATTGCACTGTGTCACCAAAACGCTGTGCTTTTCCAGCTTCGGCGCTAAGTGGCAGGCACAAGGCAACGGCGCTGATAAAAATGATTGAATGATGTAGTTTCATGGCTGTTCCTCTGTTGCATTCATTAAATTTACGGTCTAAATTAATGTTGCTGTGTTGTGCGGTAGCGTTTTTTAGTAAGTTTTTCATGGCACTGACCTTCATAGAGTTAACTTAAATATCCGGCTATGCTGCTGGAATCTTGTAGGGCAGTGTTTTTATTACCCTCGTAACGTTATTTCGGGTGAGTACAGGGAAGGTTCAAATTATTTTTTAATTTTTTTCTGGAAGGGCTGGGTTAACTCTTTACCAGTTAACCCAGTTTTGCGAAATGGTTAGTCTAAGTTAGCACTCAGTAATGACTATCCATCTATCTGTTCGCAATTCCTGACCGTATCGAGGAAGTCGGAATCAACATCGCATTTGTCATTTTCGGGGAAAGGGAGGGGGAAATTGAATCCACCATCCACCACGGTGTCCTTTTCATTGTCATCTGCCAGTAACTTGTCGTCACCTTGATCACCAAACATGCTGTCTTCACCACTCCCACCGGTAAGTCTATCGTTACCAAATCCGCCCCGCAATGTGTCAGCGCCCTTCTCGCCTTTAAGGATATCCTGATCGGGGCCACCATCAAGAATGTCATTGTCTGAGCCGCCGTTAATGACATCGTTACCAAAATCACCGTTGATCGTGTCTGCGCCGCCTACGCCATTGAGCGTATCATCACCACCACCGCCATTGAGCGTATCATTGGCACCACCGCCCTTAAGCGTATCATTGCCCTCGCCACCATTTATTTCTAGCTTAACATTGGCGCTTCTTACCCGAAGTCTGGCGCTATCCTTTCCGCCTGCCAAATCCATTTTTACTTTTGAAGGGTTGGTATCACCGCATTCCACGTTGTTTCTGTCGATGATTGAACAACCCTCTCCTGCCGTAACTCTATCACCTGTGTCTGTCACTCTGAATCGGCCATTTACAAGACCAACGATGACCTCGTTAGCACTGTTATCAAGAATCCCGTTATCATTGTATTCTACAACACCCCTCACGCGTTTTGCTTCTCCCGCATTAACACTCAGTGGCAAGCACAAGGCAACGGCACTGATAAGAATGATTGAATGATGTAGTTTCATGGCTGTTCCCCTGTTGCATTCATTAAATTGGCGGTCTAAGTTAGTATCGCTGCGTTGTGCGGTAGCGATTTTTTTTAGTAAGTTTTTCATGGTAACGACCCTCATAGAGTTAACTTAAAATATCCGGCTAAGTTGCCGGAATCTTGTAGGGCAGTGTTTTTATTGCCCTCGTAACGTTATTTCTGTTGAGTACAGGGAAGGTTCAAATTATTTTTTAATTTTTTTGGGTTCGTTTGCAAACCGATAAAACACGCACAGGATTTATTGCTACAAGTGCTGTGTACTGACATTGAGCGGGCAGGAAAAATGGAAAATGGAGGTGGAGCAAGTAGTGTGGAAAACTGAGTGATACCGCAAAATTCACTCAGCAATAAAGAAATAGCGGCGTTACGTATAAAAACTTAGCGTAACTACTCAGTCTTTCAAAAATAGGGTATAACATTTTTTATCTATCCACGGAAAACACAAAAAACACGGAAAAATGTCGATGTTTTTTCGCAAAAAGAATGATTACCGAAAAATTTTTGTGTCTTTTGTGCTTTCCGTGGACTTTTTTAACATCACACTGAGTAGTTACAACTTAGCTTCTTAAGCTCAACGTATTATTGTCTGGACAGAAGGGATTACTATGATGTTGCAAACCAAAAGCGTCCGCCACCGCAGCATAAGTAATCATACCCCGATAGGTATTCAATCCATGCCTTAAAGACGAATCTGTCTGTAGGGCTTGCAAGCCTTGCTCGGCCAAACGTAGCACATAAACTGCTGTCTGATTGGTCAGGGCAAAAGTACTGGTACGCGGCACCGCACCCGGCATATTGGCGACACAATAATGCACAACCCCATCAACTTCATAAGTTGGCTGGCTATGTGTCGTTGGCTTGGTGGTTTCCACACAGCCGCCCTGATCTACAGCCACATCCACAATAACCGAGCTGCGGCGCATCTGCTGTAACATGTCGCGCGTAATTAACCAGGGCGCTCGCCCTCCTGGAATTAACACGGCTCCGATAACCAGATCGGCCTGATAGATATTTTCTTCAATAGCCTGGCTATTACTGATGCGCGTTTGTAATTGCCCACGGTAAATGTCGTCCAAATATTTCAAGCGATCATGATTAACATCAAGCACAGTGACCTGAGCGCCCATGCCAACAGCAACACGCGCAGCATTGCTACCAACAATACCGGCACCCAAAACCACTACGTTCGCTGGCGCAACGCCTGGAACACCGCCCATCAGCACGCCGCGACCGCCGTGCGATCTTTGCAGGTAAACAGCCCCTATCTGCGTGGCCATACGCCCGGCAACCTCACTCATCGGGATGAGTAACGGCAGTTTACCATCGTCTGTTTGTACCGTTTCGTAAGCGATACTGGTGGTACCGCTCGCTAACAGCGCTTCAGTTAATGGCTTATCCGAAGCTAAATGCAGATAAGTAAACAGCAGCAAATCCTGCCGTAAATAACGATATTCCGCAGCTACCGGCTCCTTTACTTTGACCACCAGTTGAGCTGACCACGCTTCTTCAGCACTGGTCACGATGTGGGCACCCGCGCCCTGATATTCTGCATCCAAAATAGCACTGCCCTCGCCAGCACCCTTTTGGACTAATACTTGATGTCCGCGCTGTGTTAAGGCTCTGACCGTACCTGGGGTCATTCCAACGCGGTTTTCGTTATCCTTAATTTCCTTAGGTACGCCAATTAACATAGCTTCTCCTCATCATTCATAAAATATTTGGAATTATATCCCAGCCTGATATTGGCGTTACGGCATAAGTTATTTCAACATCCATACTCTATACTGTCTGTTAATGCGTCACTGCCATGATTTAATTGGTTTTGTAGTGAGCATTATAAGCCGCCTTTTAGGTTACTCTGCCTAAGAATTGCGTGTATAAATCAACACTATCCGAACCTCGGTCTGTATGGGATAATGTACAGGTTGCAATGGCAATCTGTGTTTTATCATCTGTACTACAGGATATTCGCTTTTAGTGTTATGGCCAAAAGGAAATAAACAGTGGATGAAAATAAAAAGAAAGCGTTAGGCGCTGCTTTAATGCAGATTGAAAAGCAGTTTGGCAAAGGTTCTGTCATGCGTATGGGGGATGTTAACGCCTCGCGTGATATTGAGGTGGTGTCTACCGGATCATTAGGACTGGATATTGCTTTAGGCTGCGGTGGCTTGCCGCGTGGGCGTGTTGTTGAAATTTATGGGCCGGAATCATCCGGCAAAACCACACTGACTTTGCAAGTGATTGCCGAAATGCAAAAACTGGGCGGCACAGCTGCTTTTATTGATGCAGAACATGCGCTTGATCCTGGCTATGCAGAAAAAATAGGCGTTAATGTCGACGAATTGCTGGTTTCCCAGCCCGATACCGGTGAACAGGCATTAGAAATTGTCGATATGCTGGTACGTTCCGGTGCGGTTGATATTGTCGTTGTCGATTCGGTTGCGGCCTTAACACCAAGAGCTGAAATCGAAGGCGATATGGGCGATTCGCACATGGGCTTGCAGGCGCGATTGATGTCGCAGGCGCTGCGAAAACTAACCGGTAACATTAAGCGTGCTAATACACTGGTGATTTTTATCAACCAGATACGCATGAAAATCGGTGTGATGTTTGGCAGTCCTGAAACCACCACCGGCGGCAATGCGCTTAAGTTTTACGCCTCGGTGCGCCTGGATATTCGGCGCACCGGCTCGGTTAAAAAAGGCGAGGAAGTTATCGGCAACGAAACCCGCGTCAAAGTGGTAAAAAACAAGGTTGCGCCGCCGTTTAAACAGGCTGAATTTGAGATTTTATACGGCGAAGGCATTTCCTTTTTCGGTGAATTGGTCGATTT
>NZ_FUKJ01000218.1 GCF_900163745.1 Crenothrix polyspora | reverse complement strand
GGATCAAGCAGGCCGATGGTAATATCGCCCTGTATGCCCATGCCCCGACCGGCGACATCCCAGCCAGTCTGTGCCCAAACAACGCCGTGTTCCTAACTGGCAAAGCATTGGGTGGCCCGATTTGGACACAGCCTGAGGCGACAGTTGCCAACGGTGTCACAGTGAAAGCTGGGCAATTACTTTTTCATGTCGGCAATTCCGGCAATTCGACCGAACCGCACCTACATATGCATGTCGTCAACACATCGAACACCTGGAAACCCATGAAATTCGACCGCGGCCAGACGACACCGTTCAACAACAATACAGCCAGCCTCAACGGTCCTTGGACCGGCCTAAAGGGCAATGCCTTGCCGCTGGCGACGATCTTGGTCTGGCCACAGCACCCGATCGGCAACTGGACCTACAATGGTATAGCAAGCTCGGCCTATCAGCGGGTGTTCAACCACTTTGTCGATTCGGGCGAGATGCTCAACACCGTCACTTGCTTGAACAATGGTGCCAGCTATAACACCACATGGATTCCGGCCAAAGGTAGCTGGATTTCGCGCCATGGCATGAGCATCGTGGATCATGCCATAAATAACGCAAACTACATCCAGCAAGGGTACAAAGAAACGTGGGTTTCCACCTGCGGTTCGGTGGTGGCGGCAATTTGGCGCAAGCCCTGAGCCAACTCAACGCGGGAGGTAAGTAGTCCGACGTATAGCCAAGTAAGGTGGGCAGGCTTTTTTGCCCACCAAACAAATCACCGAACCACCTCAACCTTACCAACCCCCAACCCAAACAACAAATCCACCGCCACATCCAACCGCTTAAACACCCGTACCTCACCCCGTGCGGTTTCCAGTGTTCCATTCAAAGTAAACCCATTAGAATACAAAGCTCCCAAGAAAAAAGAGAATGATGAGGAAGCTATTATTTAACGTCAAAACTAAGTTTTATTTCGCATTATTGATTATGTAAAAGACAATTGTAAAAATATTATTGTCAACTGAGTTTGAGAAGAGTATATGTTTTTTAAATAATTTGTTAGGTAGTTATACATAAACCTAAAAACAGCAGTTAGTCTACGGAAGACACGAAAATATTCAATCGGATAGACAGTTGTAGCATATCACCCCAAAGGTGTACGTTCTCAACAAGAGAACGGTACCAATATCATTGATAAACAGAGCACGATAACGTGAGTCACTAACCTTTCAACCCAACCAAGTAGGGAGAGTAACGATGAACACCGAAATCGATAATTTGAATAACGTGGTTGTTAGACGGAGCGCACGCCCGTCGGCAAATTCAGGGCAAACGTTAAAGCCGCCCATAAAATCCATAAGGCCATGGCTTTGGCTTGCCCTTTTACCGGCCAGCTTTACCTGTAACGCACTTAGCTTGCCTGATTTGGTGAGTTACAGTTTTGTCAGCCAGGAAACCAAAAACCTACCCGGGCTTAGCACCGAAGCCGCCTGTAATGGCAGCATATCAAATGACGACCAAGTGGGCCGTTTGGCTGTGGCCGCCTTGTTTTTTTTTAATGACTGCTACACAGACGGGCGCTTTAACAACAACGACTACCTAGTGGAACGCGGCGTGGTCTCGGATACAGGCAATCAATTACAGATTGAGGCCTATAAAATCCATGAACCAGCACGCAAAGCCGCCCAATTTCTTGCCTCCCAACATGCCGTCTATTACCGCTTCCCTACCCAAGAGGATTACACGGTTTACCTGCTTGATGGTAATGCCGTCAACAAAGTGGTACAAGTTTCCGCCGCACAGATTGATACCAACCAATTTGTCAAGGTCGATACGCTCACTGCCAGCAACATAAAAGGCGCGGTTACTTACCTGTTTGTGCCGAATAGCCAGCGGGTCAGCTCATTCACGGAATTGGCACCCGGGATAGAAGGTGCCCGCGTTAACAAGACCGCATTGGGCGACGTGCTTAAATATCGTTATACGGTAAATGGAAAGCCTTTCGATACTAAACTGGATTTTGACCATGGCCCCAACAGATTTCAGAATGTTTATAGCCTGACGCGGCAATTTTTCTTGGTTTTGAACAGCAACGGGCAACCGGGCATGGTTTGGCAGGATAAGGAGGACGACTCCGTACAAGTGACGTGGCCAAGTGCCGAGCTAAGCACGCAAGAGACACTAGACCTGCCCTTTAGCGCCGATGCCGACCTGGCCGCAGCCGCTTCCGATGAAAACGGTAACGTGTATTACCTGATGATACAACGTGGCAGCGGTGTTAATAGTGCCGGAGAAGATACCGCCCGAATTGCCACGCTTTTCAAAGCCAATCCGGCCGGGCAAGAGTTGCTCAGAAAAACCTTGGACACATCCGCCACTGGCTTGAATACGGTTACTTTTGGTAATAGTAACGTGGCCAGCCTGACGCATAGCAACGGCAAGCTGGGGCTGATTTTAGGCCGGCAAATGCACCGGACAGATGATGGCTTAAACCACCAGGGTGGCATTGCCGCCGTCTTTGATGCCAATACCCTGGAGCTGGTGAAAAATTGGGGACAAACCTCAGGACATTCTTTTGAAAACATTTTAACCACCAACCCTAACGGCGAATTTGTCGGGGTTGATTTGGGCGACAATTTTCCGCGCGGCGTGCATCTGCACAAATTTACCGGAAATGATAAATTTTCGCGGGTGGTTTATACGTATAAGACACAGCATGGCACGACAGCCGCCAATCCTGCTGGGGTAAGCTTCCCCGTTTACACTGAAATAAGCAATGGGGGTACAACGTATTATCAATGGTCAAATGACAACCGTACTTACACTGAATTAGGGGGGGTGGTACCAACCCCAAGCGGCTATACAGTGGTGTTCGCAGGGGAACCGGCGCCTGATGGCAGGGCATTGGATAATGCCAGGGTCGGTTCCTTTCTTAACGACCCGCGTAACCTCGGCCTTATTCAAGTGAGGCCGGACTTTGAAAATGCGTCGGGGGCGAGTTTTGCCAATCCGAGCTTTGTTTCTGACGATTTAGTCAAAACCATTGCCCCGCCAGAGACGGGTGGTTTCTACACCTTTGGCGGAACCCGGTCCGAACAAAGGAACACCGGGGTCGTTTGGTTAACCCATTATCAAGAGAAAAACCAGGAAAATGTTTCCCGTTTGAAAACGGTGAAACTTAATGATGGCAATCTCCTGTTGCTGTGGGAAAAATGGACACCGGACGCTTATGTCAATACTTACGCCATGAAAGTGAATGAAGCGGGTAATCCGCTGACTGATGCTGTGGAGCTGGGCACTCAAGTGCGTTTGAACCGACGTGATGATATTTTGCAAATGGGTAATCTCGTGTATTTAATAACAGGCGACAAACAGGAAAGAAAGCTAGAGCTAACTGTTTTGCAACTGACGGCAAATA
>NZ_FUKJ01000353.1 GCF_900163745.1 Crenothrix polyspora | reverse complement strand
GCTTGATGTCGCTTAGACAGTTATATCGCTAATTTTATCTAGGGATGGTGCGAATATTTACTTAAAAAATTGTTAAAATTTGCATTTTTTGTTGCCATCAATGCAAAAATCAATAGGTTACGATGACTGACCATCGAAAATTGCTTAGATTTTCACTTTTTTTGCTCTGTAACCTATTGATTTATAAGCTACCTGCAACTAATGAGAAGTTACCTGATGTCTCTATAACACATTGATTAAATATAATTTTATTTTCACAAAATGGAAATTATTTATCTGAAAAGCTATACGTGAATGACCTTATTGAGATAGCTCTTTCCGATCAATACATTCCCGATTTATCTTCTTGTGGGTGGAGATGGCTGTTGGATTATCCACACGTCTGAGCTTCGCTCAGAAGCTGTGAAAATAAAAGCAACTAATAAAACGTAAATCGATCATTCAGAACTTGATATTTCATTGAGATTTCAATTTCTTCGGCGTATAAGAGAATGTGTTATATCGCACATTATGCCTTAGGAGGTTTTTATGAATCGTTTAATATGCTTTTTATTCGCCTTAACCGTATGTCTTATATCCATTCCGACATTTGCGGTAACCGCATCCGTTAATATACAAAATTTCCTATTTTCACCCAACGTATTAACCATAAACCTGGGAGATAGCGTGAAGTGGCTTAATAAAGATGATATTACGCACAGTATTACCCAAGACAGTAATTTATGGACTCATGATGCCAATCCAGGCAGTTCGTTTACCCGACAATTCAACACTGAAGGCAGCTACAGTTACCATTGTCGGTTTCACCCTTCAATGACAGGGAAAGTTGTTGTTCGTAATGCCGAGCAGACGCGTATCAAAATAGGGCAAGATATTGTTACTGTTCCCCCTAAAGTCTTACCGATTACGCTTAATTTGAAAGGGAAAATTGCTAATACCGTTTATTTAGGCAGTTACATTGTCAATGCCCAGTCAGGCTGTGCCAATTGTCATAGCTGCCCTACTTATGCTGTGGGACATAATCCCTATAAAAAGGAAGTTAAACAATTTAATGCCCGTACTTATCTTGCCGGTGGAGTATCGATAAAAGGCGTGGTTTCTGCCAATTTGACACCTGACAAGACAGGCAAACCTGCCGGTTTAACGCTGGCACAATTTAAAACCCTGTTGCGCACAGGGCATGATCCCGATGTTCCAGGCCAGTTATTGCCCGTTATGCCATGGCCATTTTTTGGCATGATGAGCGATCATGATCTCGATGCAATTTACAGCTATTTAAGCAGCATACCCAAAGCAGTAACGCCTACTAAAGCCTGTGTTTTGGGACAGTAAGCACATAATAAACGGAGTCAAAAAACTTGTTTTTTGACTCCTGCTGTATATACAGCCAAAATTTCAAGATTACGGTGTTAATGAAGCGCTATTTAAACAAACTTCAAAACACCGTAATTATAACAATACCTTCGCCAATTTTGGATTTTGACTTAAATTTGATCAAAATGGATGCAAGTTGAAAATACAAAATACATAAAAATCAATTGCATAAAATTTTGCCGAATATCATTTCCAACTGACTTTATCCGTTTGGCGAAGATATTGGTATAAAGGAGGGCATTAATCACCCGCCCGCACATCCAGCTCGATTTTCCAGCGACTGTTATTTTTTTCTGATACCGCTTGCAATTCCAATGTGCCCACTTCAGTCACGGCAGCACATAAATGTACGGGAACGACTTCGCCTGGACGGAAACCTTCTTCTGGCAAGGTAATTTCAATTTCATCCAATTCAGAAATTTCATCGTCTGTCCAATGATCCAAACGCACACCCACGCGGTCATCACGGCGAGTAGTGGATGCAAAAAAGCGGAAACGTACTGGCTCGCCAATGACCAGGCCAAATTTATCATCAGGTAATTCTTGCTGTGTGCCTTCTTCCATACCAAAGGGGGCGATACACAGCGCTTCCAGTTCCGGTGGTCGTCCAGGCACAGCCGGCATAGCAC
>NZ_FUKJ01000288.1 GCF_900163745.1 Crenothrix polyspora | reverse complement strand
CTTCAGAAACAGCCATAATGCGATGACAGGTGCGGAATATTTTAAAATCTCGATAGTTCTGGTTATCCAGTTGAGCTACGCAGCCCATTTAACGCACACTGAAAAAACCTTAACTCTCTAATTTTAAAATATACTTTTCTCTTAAAACCCCAGATAACATACCCTCTAAAGTTGTAAAAAATATCAGCAATACAATTGACTAGCAACTTATTTGCCATTAAAAATTATATTTTTAACGTTCTGTTTTTATACAGGAAATAGCTGGGCTGCACCTAGTGTTATGAATATAAAGTAAAATTTCCTGACAAACATATCACAAAAATTACAAAATAAATATTTTAAACAGCGTTATTTGTAATATATTGATAAATATGGGCTTTGAATTTGACGGTCGTCTGATAAGTAAATAGATTTAATGATAAATACATGAATGTAGTCAACTAAGGTACGATTTATACTGTCTATTTAGTGTGGTTTGAAGCGCTTTATGCCAGGGTGTCGTATTTTTTTACAATATCGTCGAGATAGGCTAGCCGCGTTACGGTGCGTCGTAATCAAGCTTTTGGTGTAGGTTAAAGCGTATCCACAAAGCAGGTATTTTTGCAAAAATCAGGCAAATTTAAAATGTACCGTACAGTAAGTGCTTAGAAATCACGAATTTCCTGTTGATTAATGCGGTGTATTATTGCAAACTTGCTGGTAGGCATTTAGTTCATAACCTGGGAGATAAACTATGAAGATAATCACGGCTATCATCAAACCATTCAAAATGGATGATGTGCGCGAAGCGTTATCTGAGATTGGCATTGCCGGTGTAACGGCAACTGAAGTTAAAGGTTTTGGCCGACAAAAAGGCCATACCGAGCTGTACAGGGGTGCGGAGTACGTAGTCGATTTTTTGCCCAAAGTTAAGCTGGAAATTGCAATTGCCGATCAGATGGTTGATAAGGCCATTGAAGCGATTGTCAATGCGGCCAGCACCGGAAAAATTGGTGATGGCAAAATATTTGTAACCAACCTGGAACAAATTGTTCGTATCAGAACTGGCGAAACAGGCGAGGATGCCATTTAACGCCACCTTACAATAATTATAATAATCATGTCTAAAATAAATTTTAAGCTTTTAATAAGCTTGTTGTTGCTGCCGCAATTTGTACTGGCGGCTGAATTAAACCAGGCCAATACCGCCTGGATTTTAACCTCGACGACCTTAGTATTGTTCATGACCATTCCTGGCTTGTCGCTGTTTTATGCCGGATTGGTTAGAAGTAAAAATGTCCTGTCCGTGCTGATGCAGTGTTTTGCTATAACCTGCCTGGTGTCGATTATTTGGCTGGCCGGTGGTTACAGCTTTATTTTTGCCAACGGTGGCGACTTTCAGAAATTTATCGGCGGTGCCTCGAAAGTATTTTTGCCTGGCATAACCACCGGCGCATTAACAGGCGATATTCCTGAAAGCCTATACTTTATGTTCCAAATGACTTTTGCCATTATCACCCCCGCTTTAATTATTGGTGCGTTTGCGGAACGGATGAAATTTTCCGCCATGCTGTGGTTTAGTGGTCTGTGGCTGATGATTGTCTACGTGCCCGTGTGCCATTGGATCTGGGGTGGCGGCTGGTTAGCCGATTTGGGTGCGATGGATTTTGCCGGTGGCATTGTTATTCATATTAACGCTGGTGTTGCCGCGTTGGTGTCTGCCTTGGTA
>NZ_FUKJ01000456.1 GCF_900163745.1 Crenothrix polyspora | reverse complement strand
GCGGCTTAAAGTTAAGTCTATTCGAGTGTAAAAACATCCGCTGGTTTAATTAAGTATTTTTTATTCGTTATGTTTTAGCCGCAGTGCATAGCTTGGCAGCATAACTTCACGTTAACGATCCTGATTCACAAAAACAAGTCGATTTAGCTAACGCCTTAATCTCATGGATATAAAACAAGCACTAGCCACCTTATTCAACAAGCAAAACCGCAGCGCCGAACAAATGCGCGACGTGATGCGACAAATCATGACCGGCAACGCCAGCGATGCCCAGCTTGCCGGCTTCCTAATCGCCCTGCGCTGCAAAGGCGAAAGCGTCGATGAAATTGCCGCAGCGGCAGAAGTGATGCGCGAACTGGCCAGCAAAGTACCGATAACCGGCACCCATATTATCGATACCTGCGGCACCGGTGGCGATGGTGCAAATACCTTCAACATCTCCACAACCTGCGCTTTTGTGGTTGCCGCAGCCGGTGGGCAAGTCGCCAAACACGGCAATCGCTCGGTATCCAGCAGTTGCGGCAGCGCCGATGTACTGGAAGCTGCGGGAGTCAACCTGGATTTATCAATCGAACAGGTCGCACAGTGCGTGCATGACATCGGTGTGGGATTTTTATTCGCACCCAAACATCATGGCGCTATGAAGCACACCATCAACGTCCGTAAGGAAATGGGCGTAAGAACCCTGTTTAATCTGCTCGGCCCATTATCCAACCCTGCTTCTGCGCCTAATCAGTTGATTGGTGTTTTTTCCAAACATTGGGTAGAACCACTGGCGCAAGTGTTAAAAAAACTCGGTAGCCAGCACGTATTGGTGGTGAGCGCCGAAGACGGCCTGGATGAAATCAGCATTGCTTCCCAAACCCACGTTGCCGAACTGAAAGACGGCATCGTCTCGACGTATACCGTAACGCCTGAGCAATTTGGCTTACAACGGGCGAGTTTGGCTGAATTATCGGTCGATAATGCGACAAGTAGCCTGAAAATGGTAAAATCCGTGTTAGACAACCAGCCAGGGGCTGCCAGGGACATCGTACTATTAAATGCTGGCGCTGCAATTTATGCAGCCAATATCAGTGATTCCCTGGCAAATGGCATAGCAAAAGCCAGACAAGTGCTTGCCAGTGGCGCAGCACGAGGCAAATTTGATGCCCTGTGTACCTATTCGAAAACCTTATCACTCCAATAACTATGACCGACACCCCAGACATCTTAAAAAAAATCCTCGCCAAAAAAGTCGAAGAAGTTGCCAACCGTAAACAGCGTATGAGCGTTGCCGATCTGGAAGAAATTGCCCAGAGCGTTGAAAGACCGCGTGGCTTTTATAACGCTTTGCAAGCTAAAGTCAGCGCGAAAAAGCCCGCTATTATTGCTGAAATCAAAAAAGCATCGCCCAGCCAAGGCATCATCCGGGAAAACTTTCAGCCCATCACCATCGGCCTGGATTATGCCATGAATGGTGCGACCTGTTTGTCGGTGTTGACGGATAAGGAGTTTTTTCAAGGTGCAGAAGCCAATTTACAAATGGTCAGGGAACGTTGCCCGTTACCGATCATCCGCAAAGATTTCATGATCGACCCGTACCAGATTTACGAATCCCGCGCCCTGGGAGCAGACTGTATTTTGCTGATAGTTGCCGCCTTGGGCGATGCACAAATGCACGAACTATCCAATACCGCGACAAAACTGGGCATGGATGTATTAGTGGAAGTCCATGATATCGGCGAATTACAACGGGCGTTAACACTGGATACCAAACTGGTCGGCATTAACAATCGCAATCTACGAACATTTGAAACTTCATTGCAGACCACGCTGGATTTAAAAGCCCACATTCCCGCTGATCGTATTGTCATCACCGAAAGCGGTATTCACACGCAAGAAGATGTCCAGCTGATGCTGGATAACGGCATTTACGCGTTTTTGGTCGGCGAATCGTTTATGCGGGCTGAAAGCCCCGGCCAAAAAATGCGTGAATTATTTTCACTTTAGTCTATTATCATTAACATAACTAAATCCGTTAAGATAATCCGTCAATACATGCACAAAAATCCCATTGGCGTTTTCGATTCTGGCGTGGGCGGCCTTTCGGTGCTGCGTGAGATTCGAAAACTATTACCCGAAGAAGACCTGCTGTACGTCGCCGATTCCGCCCATGCGCCGTATGGTGACAAGTCCAAAGAATTCATTCTGGAGAGATCGGCGACCATCGTTGATTTTTTCGTGAGCCAAAATGTTAAAGCGATTGTGGTGGCGTGTAATACCGCTACCGGTGCTGCGGTAAAAGAGTTGCGCCCTAAATACGAGTTGCCGATGATCGCTATGGAGCCAGCGGTGAAACCGGCATCAGAGCGTAGCCAAACCGGTATTATTGGCGTACTGGCAACCAGCCGCACCATAGACAGCAACAATTTTCAGATATTGTTTGCCCGCTTTGCCGACAAAGTAAAAATACTGCCTCAAGCCTGTCCTGGACTGGTTGAACAGGTAGAGCGCGGCAATCTCAATGGTGACAAGATACGCACCTTGATCGCCCAATATATTCAACCGTTACTCGCGCAGAATGTTGATGTGATCGTTTTAGGCTGCACACATTACCCTTTTTTGGCACCGATTATTCAGGAACTGGCAGGTTCTTCAGTAACGGTGATTGATTCTGGCTCTGCCATAGCCCGTGAACTTAAATCGCGTTTGGAAAAGACGACATTGTTAGCAAACCGACCCTATCCGGGTGCAGTGCAGTTTTGGAGTAGCGATGAAACCGGCACAGCCAAACGGGTCATCTCGCAGCTTTGGGATGCGGAAATTGACGTGAGCAATCTACCCGAACGTATTAGCGCATAAAAAGCCCCTTAAACCAGCGCATGAAAACTGGAATCCAAAGTCAGGGGCTTGTCGTCTTATCTTAATGCCCAGTTACATTTTTGATGTCTGTCCCCCTATTAATCAAGTACAAAACTAATTTTCATATTCACGCGGTACTCGATAATCTTGCCATCATTAATAACCAGTTTCTGGTCTTGAATCCAGGCTCCCTGAATACCTCTTATGGTTTTACTGGCTCGCTTTATGCCTTTTTCAATGGCATCATCAAAACTCTTGGTAGAACTGGACGTTATTTCACTTACTTTTGCAATGCTCATAATGAACTCCTGAAGTAAAAGAATAGAACTTAATACTGCGCCGAGAAAAACGAGATTTTGCATAAGTCGAAAATCCCAAAGTACCCCTCAAAAACAACATTTGAGCGTGCTAGTTATAACACTATTTGTTCAACACTAGCAAAATTCAATACCCCGAAACCTAAGCGGATGGAACAACCATTCCCTGAAGAAAGCCTATAAAATCCTGACACTCTAACGGGCGACAGCTACACTTTTATTGAAAATAAATTTATTGTCCGATTTTTTTACATTTTTAGACCATAGAAATATACCTTTTTTTTCTTATATCTATTTGATAAATAATATCATAAATAATAATATGTAAAATATATTGCAGTTACTTTAAAGAATTGCTTGCACTTTTACGGTGAGATATTAAAATGCAGTAACTACCAAGCCATTGTGTTCGTATCATTTGATAGCGGCCCTTAGAGTCGTGTGATAGAGCCAGGAAAGCGTTTGGTCACGCAATGACTTGGAGAACTTCATGAAACCACTCAGTCAGCACAGCAATTACCGTACACAAGACCAGTCCACTCCTGTTATTGCCCGTACCTGTCCCCGCTGTGGGCACGGTAAATCCTGGAGCTCGTCGATACGTCCTTCGGACAATTTATTGCAAATACTTTTCTACACACCTTACCGGTGTAGAGCCTGTATGTCTCGGTTCTGGAAACTACATTCCTCATTTCGCCTAAACATTTTTATTGCAGCTATTGTTTTATTAGTCTCCGTCCTGGGTTTTTACGCTAACGCTTTGTTTCAAAAATCACCTGCTGAACAACTGGTCAGCACAACGCAAGAAGACAACAAAATAAAAATACGCGCCCAGGAAGGCGATGCCGATGCTGCATTACAAGTCGGCATGGGCTACATTGGCAGTAATAGCCATAAAAATTACAAGGAAGCAGCAAAATGGCTAGAGCAGTCAGCCAGAAAAAATAATACCGAAGCCCAATATTATTATGGCCTGTCTTTGTTAGGCGGGCGCGGCGTAATACAAGATTATAAGGCCGGCTTTTTCTGGATTGACAAGGCAGCCCGTAAAGGTCACCCAGAAGCGCAATTTAGCCTGGGTAAAATGTATCGCCGTGGCACAGGTGTTGAAATTGATCGTGCCCGCGCCTATTTGTGGTTCAATCTGGCCGCCGCACAGGGCATTCAAGATGCGGCCAGAAATAGGGACAGTGTGGCCAATCACATGGCTTTAGCAGAAATTATTGCCATGCAGGAAGAAGCCTATCGTATTGGCGTAAGCGATAACACCAAGCTTACCGAAAACTCCATTGTCAACACGCCAAATAACATCGGGCTACAATAATAAATCGTTTGAAGTCAGCAACAGGGGCAAATCCCTGCCCCATTAACTATTCCACACACATCTAAGGATGCTTATTTATCGGCAACCTTAACCAACCAGCCTACGGTTTCATCGCATTTTAAAGTCGCTTTAACGTGCGCATTAATTCTCACAATACTACCTGTCAAGCTAGCAGGCAGTGTAAAGGTAACTTGATGGAAACTACTTTTAGTGTCTATTTTGGTAACCAGCTCCTCTTTTTTAGCACTGATCACCAAGGTCTTTGGGTCAGCATCAACTGAGAGCCGAAATGACAATTGAGACTCGGCGGGCACTTCCGCTTTTTCGGGCTCCATATAAGGCTTAAAATTCAAATCGGTAAACTTGGGTTTTTTGCAATATTCCTCTGGTTTATCATCACTGTAAGCACTTGCCGTCACGTTAAAGACAATTGCTGCAATAAAGGCGGCTAACTGACACTTTGTTATTATTTTCATAGACACTCCTCTAAATTAAAACGGCTGTATATCAAAGTTAGTTGTTTATCCCTTCAACAGAAAGGTAAAGAAAACCACACATCAACTGTGCGGTTTGATGACATACCCTGATGACCTATTGTTATTGTAATAATTTTCTTATTCCATTGCTGATGTCTTGTACAATATCAGCAGTTTGAATTTTAGCAAGAGATCATCACTTTGAGCGAACAAAATCGAGAAAGCCTAACCTATAAAAGCGCTGGCGTTGACATTGCCGCAGGAAACGCCCTGGTAGAACGTATTAAACCTATTGCCGCAAAAACACGCATAGCCGGTGTTATGGCAGGGCTAGGCGGTTTTGGCTCGATG
>NZ_FUKJ01000217.1 GCF_900163745.1 Crenothrix polyspora | reverse complement strand
CAGCTTTATCTGGCCCGCGCAAAACGAAGCCTTGATGCAAAAACTGGCTGCCAAAAATACCACCGTTTTGGCGATGGACAGCGTACCGCGTGTGTCCAGGGCGCAAAAGCTCGATGCGTTAAGCTCAATGGCCAATATTGCCGGTTACCGTGCTATTGTCGAAGCCGCGCAACATTTTGGCCGTTTTTTTACCGGACAAATTACTGCGGCAGGTAAGATTCCACCTGCAAAAGTATTGGTAATTGGTGCCGGTGTCGCAGGTTTAGCGGCGATTGGTGCGGCCAAAAGTATGGGCGCTATCGTCAGGTCATTTGATACCCGTCCAGAGGTAAAAGAACAAATCGAAAGCATGGACGCGGAATTTTTGATGCTGGATTTCAAAGAAGACGGCTCTGGCGCTGGCGGTTATGCCAAAACCATGTCGGCGGAATTTATCGCCGCAGAAATGGCCTTGTTTGCTGAACAAGCCAAAGAAGTCGATATTATCGTCACCACCGCACTGATTCCTGGCAGACCCGCGCCCAAACTGATTACCGCCGCGATGGTGGAATCCATGAAGCCCGGCAGTGTCATCGTCGATTTGGCGGCCGAACAAGGCGGCAATTGCGATCTTACCGAAAAAGACAAGGTTGTGGTCAAGCACAATGTCAGCATTATCGGCTACACCAATTTGCCCAGCCGTTTGGCCAACCAGTCCAGCCAATTGTATTCGACTAACTTACGGCACTTGTTGACCGAGCTGTCGCCGGAAAAAAATGGTGAGATCAACGTCAACATGGAAGATGAAGTTATCCGTGGCACAACCGTCATCAAAGAAGGCAAAATCACCTGGCCACCGCCACCACCGAAATTGTCAGCAGCGCCCGCCGCTAAAGCAGAAGCCGCCGCCGTTGCCGCTGTACCTAAAAAATCGCTGATTCCTGCGCCGATTAAAGCGTTGCTACCTCTGATTATCGGCGGCTTGCTGCTGTTTGGTATCGGCGCTGTTGCTCCTGCTTCGTTCATGTCGCATTTTACCGTGTTTGTGTTGGCGTGTTTCATTGGCTACCAGGTGATATGGAATGTCAGCGCCTCCTTGCATACTCCCTTGATGAGTGTTACCAACGCAATCAGTGGCATTATTGTCATCGGTGCGTTAGTGCAAATTTCTGCCCCCGGTGTTGTCATTACCGTGCTGGCGGGTTTGGCAATACTTATCGCCTCTATTAACATCGCCGGTGGCTTTTTGGTTACCCGTCGCATGTTAGAAATGTTCAGAAAATAATCGGGAGCTTCTGCAATGTCACAAAACTTAGTTATGATGTCTTATACCGTCGCCACCATTCTGTTTATTCTCAGTTTGAGCGGCCTGAGCCATCAGGAAACCGCACGACGCGGCAATTATTACGGCATGTTGGGTATGGCGATTGCCATTGTTGCCACCGTGTTAAGCGATACCGTCCACTCTTACACGATTTTAATTTTGGCCTTGTTAATCGGCGGTGCTATCGGTACGAAAGCGGCCTTGAAAGTCGAAATGACGCAAATGCCGGAACTGGTTGCCATTATGCACAGTTTGGTCGGTATGGCGGCGGTGTTGGTGGGTTATGCCAACTTTATGGATCACACCTCTACTGTCACAGGCGTGGAAAAATCCATCCACGAAATCGAAATTTATTTAGGCATTTTGATTGGTGCGGTAACTTTTTCAGGTTCGGTAATTGCTTTTGGCAAACTGAGTGAAAAAATCAGCGGCAAGCCGGTGATGTTACCGGGTCGTCATTGGCTGAATTTAGGTTTGTTAGTCTTAGCCATTTTCTTCGGCTGGTGGTTTTTGCAACAAGCCGAAACCGGTGGCGGTACTTTCCCATTATTGTTGATGACAATTGTGGCGCTGGCATTTGGCGTACACATGGTGATGGCGATTGGCGGCGCAGATATGCCGGTGGTGGTGTCCATGCTCAACAGTTATTCGGGTTGGGCGGCAGCGGCAACGGGCTTTATGCTCAGCAACGATTTGTTGATTGTCACCGGCGCGTTAGTGGGTAGCAGTGGTGCGATCTTGAGTTACATCATGTGCCGTGCGATGAACCGTAATTTTGTCAGCGTCATTGCCGGTGGTTTTGGTAGCACCGGTGGTGAAGCGGCGGTGGTTGAAGGCGACGTGCAACCGATTGATACTGAAGAAACGGCACGCTTGCTGCTGGATTCACGCACGATCATGATTATCCCAGGTTATGGGATGGCGGTAGCACAAGCCCAGCACACGGTTAACGAGATCACCAAGCTCTTAAAGAGCAAAGGTAAAATCGTTAAATTTGGTATCCATCCGGTTGCAGGCCGTATGCCAGGCCACATGAACGTGCTGTTGGCGGAAGCGAAAGTGCCTTACGATATCGTCTTTGAAATGGATGAAATCAATGAAGACTGGGGTAATGTCGATGTCACGATTGTGATTGGTGCCAATGACATTGTTAATCCGTCGGCGTTGAATGACCCAAACAGCCCGATTGCCGGTATGCCGGTATTGGAATGCTGGCAAGGTGATACCACTATCGTGCTAAAACGCAGTATGGCTTCGGGTTACGCGGGTGTAGGTAATCCATTGTTTGTGCTGGACAATACCCGTATGTTGTTTGGCGATGCTAATAATACCTTGCAGGCGGTTTTGAAGGCGTTGAGAGGTTAAGTAAACTAAGGTAGTGTGGGTACATATTTTTTGTGCCCACACGCTATTTAGCTGGCTTTTTATTGTATGCACGTAAAAAATAACGCTACAATCAACCAATGAAGTTTATATGGGACGAACCAAAACGCATCAGTAATATCGATAAGCATGGGCTGGATTTTGCGTTAACTCATCTTGTCTTTGAAAGCGACACGTTCACCTTTGAAGATAATCGCATTGTTTATAACGAACGTCGCTTTATTACCTTGGGATTATTAGAAGGAACACCTGTGGTTGTCGTCCACAGAAACAGAAGATGAGATACGTGTTATTTCTTTACGAAAGGCGGTTAAAAATGAACAAAAACTCTACTTCACCAATATCTGATGACACTATCGATGAATACCCTGAAATTAACCAAAATGACTTAAACAGAGCAATACGTCGTCGTAGTTTTGTTGAAGTTTCCAAAAAACAAAATATAACGATTGCATTGGATTCGGACATTATTAACTGGTTTAAAGAAAAATCAGGGGAAAAGGAATATCAATCGCTGATTAACGCTGCCTTGAGAGATGTCATAATGCGTAATCCATAAAAGCGTTTCCTATCGTCTGCACATCCTATGCCCCTATTTGGAAGCCCATTTTAGACTAATCAGGCAATACAAACTCCTCTTTGGACAGATAAAAAACGGTACTGCTATCATTACTTTCCGTTTGGCTGACCATCACATTGGATAATTCGCCAGCGATATGTTGTGGAAATTCAACAAAATCCGGTGTCTGGTTTTTGCCGTTATTAGCCAACTCCAAACGACAACCGTGGGTACGGCATTCCAGACTCACAATCGTATTACCCGTTATTTTATCTTTAGCCAGACCTGCTTTGATTAAAGCCATAGCCTCCGCTGACCAGATTGGCGCTATGGTTTGCTGGCGAAAACCAGACTCCAATGCCTCACCTTGTACGGCAAAGTGCTTTTCTTCTTCGGCGCGGATTTCTTCATCACTGCGTGGCACAGACTTATCCGCGTCGCGCCCTAATATTGCAGTGGCCGCCTTTACCTTGGCCATGCTGTACATTTGTTCTTTTAACCCAGCAAGCTCCAACTTCAAATTAACAACATCAGCCTTTAACGTGGCTACATCATCGTTCTGTTGCACCGCATCAATTTGCTTTGCGATGACAGGATCATTCGCCTTAGCGGTTAAAGCTATTGGTACAGAACCCTGCGTCTTAACCGATTTAGGTATCAGTGTTGAAACATACACCGCTAAAGGCACATTAATGGCGGTCGTTATCAAAATAGTTTTGAGTAGATTCATCATTTATTTGCATTCATTGAGCAATATCGACTGCGTAAATCAATCAATTGACCAGATCATTAATCAAGCGATTCAATACTGTATATTTCTGACCGCTCTTTAGATGGCAAGCTACACACCAGACTAAAATAAGTGCGTGTCGTACTAGAAGGAACTCGAATCGTTAAAGACTCTTTACCACTTTTTTTATTCTTAACCGCTTTAGAACCTAAGCTCGTACCATTCCAGTTATAAGCATAAAGCGTGCAAGAAACAGTATTGGCTGCGGGTGAATCCATATTTACACGAACAGTAAGTCCATTAAAATTGCTAGATCGCTTTGTTACCGGACAAATGACTTTTTTTGACAAACTTGGAGAGCCGTTGGTGACACCATGACCATAAAACTCAAACGTCCCAACATCCTTCCCTTCGTAATTATGACAAGTCGCCCCACCATTAATGACTGAAGATACCGATGAATTAGGTATAGCCGCCAGCGCGTGGCCACTAACAAACACAGATGCGACAACACCCGCCAAGACAAAACCAAATGCCGTAATTGATTTCATTTCCACTCTCCTTGATAATTAAATAAAGCGTTATGCTGAGTTACAAACCGATTTGTAACTCAGCATAAAAGCTCATAAAGACGAAAAAAACATTGTTAAAGCCGCTAAAAAAACAAAAAAAACCATCATTAACATGACACAACCACCCACTAGTTAACAAAATAGATTCTGTATTGATCGGGGATTATCATAATTTAACAAAATGAACCTAATCTGAATAACACGCATTTTTGTGTGGTTTTTATTTTTTGAAAAAATTGTGCTGCTGTTATGTCTCTCGCCATTTAGCGCGTCCCGCTGATACCTTTACCTTTTTTCGGTGACGCTTGTTATAATGACCAAAGTTTTGTTATCGCATTAATTAAACGAGAGATTTCATGATTCAAGGTAGTATCGTAGCGTTAGTAACCCCCATGGACGAATCAGGCGCAGTCGATAAAGACAGCCTAAAAAAACTGGTTGAATTCCATATAACGCAGGGTACCGATGCACTGGTTGCCGTTGGTACCACAGGTGAATCTGCAACGCTGACTGAAGACGAGCATTGTGATGTCATTAAAAGCATTGTTGAATATGTTAACGGTAGAATCCCCGTCATTGCTGGCACCGGTGCCAACTCCACAACCGAAGCCATCAACCTGACCCGCAAAGCCAAACAGGTGGGCGCGGATGCCTGTTTAATCGTAACGCCTTACT
Organism: Crenothrix polyspora; assembly: GCF_900163745.1. Lineage (GTDB taxonomy): Bacteria > Pseudomonadota > Gammaproteobacteria > Methylococcales > Methylomonadaceae > Crenothrix > Crenothrix polyspora_B. The sequence goes on along the minus strand of NZ_FUKJ01000217.1, from coordinate 1,018 downwards.
ACAACAAACCGACTCAGGAAGGTTTATACCTGCATCACAAAGCCATTAGCGATGCCGTTGATATTCCACAAATTTTATATAACGTGCCAGGGCGTACCGCCTGTGACATGCTACCCGAAACCGTAGGTCGTTTGTCGCATGTAGCCAATATTGTCGGTGTAAAAGAAGCCACGGGCGACTTATCGCGTGTCAAACAAATCCGTGATTTAGCCGGTGCTGATTTCGCCCTGTATACCGGCGATGATGCCACCAGCCGTGAATTCTGCCTGCTAGGTGGCAACGGTACGATTACCGTCACCGGCAATGTTGCACCGCGTTTGGTACACGACATGATTACTGCTGCCATGCGTGGCGATAATGAAACCGCACTGGTGATTGATGAAAAACTCGCGGCCTTACATAAAAACCTGTTTATCCAATCCAACCCCATCCCCGTAAAATGGGCAATGGCTGAAATGGGCTTAATGGGTAAAGGCATACGCCTGCCGTTAACCTGGCTGTCCGAATCCTGCTTTGCTGCGGTGCGTGATGCCATGCGCTCTGCTGGAGCGATTTAAAGGTGCGTGATGAAATCTAAGCTTATTCTGCTAACAGTTACTGGCTATATCCTTGGCAATTTGACGGCCTGTGGTCATGTCACCAAGTTTTTTCCCGATAAAGAAAGGGACTATCAGCACACCAAAGAAATCCCCATGTTGAATTGGCCTAAGGATTTAAGAACCAGTCCCGCGCCTACACCAAGCCCAGCACCCAATAGTGCAACACCGCCTGCCATCCCTACAGCACCTGCGGCGAATACAGCACCGGCGTTATCCACCGATACACCTGCTGCTGTTACAACGCCTGAAAACCTTGACCCAGCCTCTGCGCCGCCTTACGACATCGCCACTGACATTCCGTCACAAGCCAAACCCCCTTCTGATGCCGATCCAGTTCCCGATGACACCGGCGATACCAAAAAACCGATTGTCATTGAACAAGTCAAACGCGACGGTTCCAGTCGTTTGCGACTTAACGC
>NZ_FUKJ01000390.1 GCF_900163745.1 Crenothrix polyspora | reverse complement strand
GCCGAAAACATCACCCACATAGTGCGAATAATAAGCCCAGTTGGTGCCAAACTGAAATTCCAGCGTGATGCCGGTGGTGACCCCCATCGCGAAATTAATACCGAACAGCTTGCCCCAGAAACGCGTCATGTCTTTGTAAATCTGCTTACCCGACATCACGTACACCGATTCCATAATCGCCAGCAAAAACGACAAGCCCAGCGTGAGGGGTACGAATAAAAAATGATACATGGCAGTCAGCGCAAACTGAAGCCTTGACAGTTCCACAACTTCATTGACGATCATGTTAATGCCCCTTATTTGGGGTAGACGTGAGGGCGGGGTGATGTTCACCGAAAAGTTTGTCGGCGATAATGACACCGTCGACCGGTTGTTTATGGCCAGCAAAAAACAGCCACCACAATCCCCACAGCAAAAGAAATTTCACCAGCACCGCGACGAAAATTTCCAGTCCAAAAGACGTTTTGCCTTGGACGGGTTTTTTAAAAAAAGACAATAGTTGATTATATGCAAACATATTACGGCTCTTGTTGACTGGTTAACGACTTCATAAAAGCCACTAAATCCGCTTTTTCTTGTTGGGTGAGATGTAACGGGAAAATTTCTGTGTCGATAAAGCGGTTTTTATCGCCGCCTTTATCGTAATGCTCAATGACTTCTTCCAGTGTTTTCATGCTGCCATCGTGCATATACGGTGCGGTTAAGGCAATATTCCTTAACGTTGGCGTTTTGAATTTTCCAACGTCGGTTAGCACTTTAGTGACATTAAAGCGTCCCAGTTCAGAACGCTGGGCATCGGTTAACGGGAAATCATCTGGATTTTTGCCCAGGTTGACAGCGGCAATCAACGCGTCTAAAACCGGTGTTAAACGTTTAAAGCCTACGCCGACATTATAAAAACGGTTATCGGTAAATAAGGCGTTATTCCAGGATATTTCATGGCAGACCAGACAATTTCCCTTGCGCTTGAAAATGCCTAACCCCCGTTCCGTACTCTGTGACAATACCGAGTAATCGCGTCCAAACAGATAACGGTCAAAAGGCGAATTACCGGCAATTAAAGTGCGCTCATAGCTGGCAATGGCTTTGGTGACATGGTTAATGGTTATCTGCTGCGGTTGGATGGCAAACACTTTTTGAAATTGCTGGCCATACTGTGCATCTTTTTGGATAGTATCAACAATAGCTTGGTGATTGTTTAAACCATGCTCAATGGGGTTGGTAAACGGCCCCAAGGCTTGTGCTTCCAGGCTGTTTGCCCGTCCGTCTAAAAACAGGGTGTCAAAAAATGCCGCATTCATCACGGTAGGAGCATTGCGTGTGCCGGTTTGTCCGTTTAAGCCTTGGGCTAACGGTTGCCCATCGGTAAAGGCTTTATCGGCATGGTGGCAACTGGCGCAACTCACCGAGCCATCGGCACTAAAGCGTTTATCGTTGAACAAATGTTTGCCTAGGGCGATTTTTTCATCGGTTTGTGGATTATCAATCGGTACAGTTAAAGGCGGTAAACCGAGATGTTGATCGGCGACAGCTGCGCCTGAAAGCATTAATCCAACCAACAGCGTTAAAAAATCGCATAACTGTCTCCTGGGGGCAGAAACTTGGGTTTCAGAACGGCGGCTTGAAAGCATAGTCAACCCCCAACCAAATATTATTGTTGTTAACGCTTTGTGTTTCCGAGGTTAATTTTCGACTGCCATGTTGCCAGCCCAATTTAACGGTTGCTGATTTATCTAATTCATACAACAGCTCTATCTCGCCCGGAAAGAGATTTTCAGAAGCGCCGCGATGTTCATCATTAACATACTGGCTGGTGAAGATATTTTTTTCATAATCAAAAATAAAAATGGCGCTTAACCGTTCCAGTACCTGTAGCTTCAACTCCACAGAAGCATAATGATTGACATAAGATATATCGTCATCAACATGGATAGCTTTTTGGTGGTCTGCTACACCAGGTTCATAATGATAACCCAGTAACAACTCTATCCCTGGGCGGATAGCCCATTTAAGATGTGGCCCCAGCGTCCAGAACTGCGTATCACGATGCTGGAAGGGTGCGTTGTAACGGCGCAAGCCATAACGCCCCAGTAAACGGACGGTTATATTATTTGTTAAGGGTTGATCTAAATGAATAGACCAAAAATGATTGCTTAATAGCTCATCGTGTTCCGATTCTGCACGGTTTTCCCGTCTTAAAACATTTTTGCCTAAAAAAAGCTCAGGTACAAAGTTGTAATCGAGACTTATCTTGGTGTCCGTTGCAAAAGTCTGTGCCATTTGTAATTCGTACAAACCATGCGTGTAGGCCGATTGATCGACAAAGACATACCCACCCGCATCCAGTGACACTTGGATTTCGCCTAGCGCATTATTGCCAGACCATTCAAGCTCAGCTTTCGGTTCATAAACAAAATCCCCGCCTTGGTTGGGTCGATCAACAACGGGTTGCGTCGGGTCATCTTTAAGAGACAATCGCCGTGTTACGGAGAATAAAGCGACATCATCCGTGTAATGGACGCTATTATTGACGTTGGCTGACCAATCTGCTGATGTCTTGAAACTCACTAGCGTTATCCCAATAAAAAACGCCGTCTTTAAAGAAAATGACGGCATGAGCGCATTCAAGTGATTGGTATGACGGTGATTTTCCATTATTTGCCGTTGTTAGACCTGCAAGGTTTTAAAAACCTTGCAGGTCTGCTGATGAGGAGAATCAATCGGCAATGAAGAAGTAGTCATAACAAAATCTTTTTTAAATTAAAAAGAGCCAGCGGAGGTGTTGTAAGCCTTGATCCGCTGACTTAAAGCTGTGTATTTTTATACATCAGCGAGGGGGAGGATTATTGTTTTACGTCTGGCATGTCTTGAACAATCAGTACGTAAGGTTCGCCCAAAGGGATTTTATCTTCGGGTTTTTGGAAATAAACCACCTTACCGTAGGTTTCGTGTACGGTGGGTAAAATGGTGTTTGCTTCTTCCTTGGTTAGATCGGGGAAGGTGGCGCAGGCTCTGCCGACTTCGGTTTTATGGTAATGCCAGTAATGTTTTTCTTGCGCAGGCAATGTGTTGTACTGGGCGGTGGGTATAATGTATTCAAAGCCAATCGGTTTGTCCTGGTCTTTCATGCCACTGGGAAACATTAAGCACACTAATGTACCGTCATCGTAAGCTTTACAGTGATGGTGAACAATGGCGTGTAATTTAGGGTCTTCAATGCTCATGACATCCGGTTTAAGATGTCGAATAGCTTGGATATGCAGGTCATTAAAGCCCATGACATTCGGGTGTTCTATTTGCCTTGGGTTCATCACAGGATTGTACTTAGGCTCTCCTGACACCGGCATCATCGTGTGGTTATGTTCCAGTTCTGTGATGGCGTTGGGCGTGTTGGTAGCGCAACCGGCAGTTAATGCCAGTGCTGCACTGGCAAGCAATAATCGTGTGTTCATTTTCATCCTCCCAAGGATTAATCTAATAGTTATAGTGATGAGTCAGGTTTTTCTGGTTATCATCTTTACTAAAGCGAAGATCGTGCCAATAGAGAAAAATAGTTTTATCCATTTGTTTTTAATAATAAATATTTTTTATTGAAAACTATTTTGATTGCCGTTGTGTTTCATGTATAGTTTCTTGTGAAACTGTTTTTTGATTCATTTGAACGCTTATGAAACAAAAAACAATCGCACCTTTATCAGGGGCTCTAGCGCATGGCGCGTTGCTTCTTTAATTTGTAGTTTTCTGACTAAGACGGAGTTGTTATGCAAGCACAACAGGTTATGCCATTGATAAATGAAGACGAATATCTGGAAATGGAGCAACAGGCTAAATTCCGCCATGAGTACGTCGACGGCTATATTTATGCGATGACGGGAGGGTCGCGGGCGCATAATAAAATCAGTGGTAATTTATATGCAGCCTTACATCAGCAGATCAAGGGCTCGCCTTGTGATGTGTATATGAACGATGTCAAGCTCAAAATTGCCCATAAGCACAGTTATTATTATCCCGACCTTATGCTCGGATGCAGCCGCGACGAAACGGATGCGTATTTTTTAACCCAGCCGTGCTTGGTGATTGAGGTGTTGTCGCCGTCAACTGCCCGCACCGATAGACGGGAAAAATTAATCGCGTATCAAAGTATTGCCAGTTTGCGCGAATACTTTTTGGTGTCGCAAAGAAAATATCAGGTAGAGCGATACCACCGTGCTGACGAGGCTGGATTGTGGCATTTAACCGTTTATGAAAAAGGCGATCAGGTACAGTTTTCCTGTATTGATTACCAGTTGGGCATGGATGAAATTTATGCAGGTATTTTGGACGGTTAATCTTCAACACAGGTGCAGTTTCTTGCGAAACGGTTTTGTGATTCATTCGGGCGCTTATGAAACAAAAAAAACAATCTTTAGGCTGGGTCAGTGAGCATTCTGAATGGTTAGCGCAATTTGATAGTGCGACGCTGTTATCGAAAATACTTGATCTTTATGAATCAGAAGCGATTTATATTGTCGATAAAAATCAGCAGGTGCTGTATTGGGGCGGCGGTATGGAAAAGTTAACCGGCTTGCGCCAGGAAAATGCGGTCGGCAAGCCTTGTTTAGCGGAATTCACGCTAGCTGAAATTGATGATAACCAAGAGCAATCCATAAAGTTATCCCAGGCCAACGGTGACAGCATCACGCTAAAAAAAGTGAGCCAGATTTTATTTGATCGATCAGGGGCGTTTGCTGGCGGTATCGCTGTGCTGACTGAGGCATTAGAATCAGCACCTGCTACTTTTGTACCCAAAGTATTGGCGACCGCAAAACAAAATTTTCACGGCATTTTAAGTCGCTCACCGACGATGCACGATGTGTTTCAAATTATTCAAAATGCCGCCGAAACCGAAGCGACCGTGTTAGTCAGGGGCGAGAGTGGCTCTGGCAAGGAGCTGGTTGCTAAAGCCATCCATACCTTAAGCGCACGTCGCAACGCACCGTTTTTGGCGATTAATTGTGCAGCCCTTTCCAGTAATCTTCTAGAAAGCGAACTATTTGGCCATGTGCGCGGCGCTTTTACAGGGGCCATCAAAGATCACAGTGGTTTATTCCAGCGTGCCAATGGCGGTACATTGTTTTTGGATGAGGTTGCGGAATTGCCTTTAGAATTACAGGCGAAATTGCTGAGGGTGTTACAAGAGCGAAACTATATTCCGGTCGGCGGAAACCGCACTATTGCGGCGGATGTCCGCATAGTGGCCGCAACGCATCGGTCACTAAGGGAAGAAGTAAAAAATGGCCAGTTTCGTGAAGATTTGATGTACCGGCTACGGGTTGTTCCTATTTTTCTGCCGCCGCTCAGGGAGCGCAGGGAAGATATTAGTCTGTTGATTTGGCATTTTATTACCCAGCACAACGATGAGCGCGTCCGCATCATAGAAAAAATTGACCCGCAAGCCATGCGTTTATTACTGGATTATGCGTGGCCGGGTAATGTCCGAGAGCTTCATAACGTGGTGGAATACGCTTTTGCTGTGGGCAGGGGTAGCACTTTAAGGCTGTCTGAGTTGCCGCCCGAATTTAGGGAGCCGCGCGTCGTAGGTACACAGAAGCAACCGGCCAAACGCAATCCAGCACTGGATACCGAAGATGAAGCCTCTGCGATTCGTCAGGCTTTAGAGCAAAATCATGGTCGAGCAGGGTTGGCAGCTAATGTGCTGGGGATGAGCAGGGCGACGTTTTGGCGTAAGCGTAAGGCGCTTGGGTTATAGGGTTTGGGTTACCAACTTACTTGGCTAAATTGGCAAGCTTTACGAGGTCAAGAGCGTAAGTTGGAGTTTCTACAGGAAGACGAGCAAAGCCGTACCTTACATAGAACGCTTCCGCAGCGGGGGAAATGGTGTGAACCACGAGCAAACGGGCAGATATTTCCTGAGCGGCACGGGCTGAACGCTGAACTGCATCATGTAGTAATGCGCCGCCCAGTCCCTTTTTTTGCCATTGTTGATCTATCGCCAACCGACCCAAAATAACTGAAGGAATATGGTGCGGCATATTGCGACGCATAGAACCAAGTGCTTCCTTATTCAGAATCTGCCCCATACAAAGGGCATAGTACCCAATGACTTTGCGCGAATCCAGCGGGCAAATGACATAGGTGCGGGTTGCGGCCAATTCCATATTGGTAAGGGCGCGTTCCCGCAACCAACTATCCAGCGTTTCCTCGCCAGACTGAAAACCTTCGCAATCATGTTTTACCGTTAATACAGCAGGGGCAGAAAATGGTTTGGGATTTTTTGTCACGTTACCACGGTGCTTTCGTGTTAAGTAGGCGTTCCATTCCTTCGGCTTGTTCTACTGTTACCGTTGTGTCCATCCAATCCAGCACTTTTTGAAAGGTTTGATTATCGACATAGAGCGATGTTTGATCCAGAAGGACATTTTTTGCTTCTTTTAGCGCGGATGCCATCATGAATTGTGAGCGATTAGAACCCAGCAATTCGGCGGCTTGGTCTATGATCATCCGGTCATATGCGCGGGCGCGTAGATGGATGTTTACTTCGGCGGCAATATGTTCTGTTTTCATGATGGCAATACCTGAATAAAGTCTATTTCATTCAGGCTAGTCAATTGTGTTGTAATTGTCAACACAATATAGTGTTTTTTCCAGAAGGCGACGTTTTGGCGTAGGCGTAAGTCGCTTGGGTTATGAGTTTTGTACTCTCTGATTATTATTCGATAGATAAGTATGTGCCGAGGTCAGGAGCGATATTTATCGCGGCTGATGCGCTTCACTTTGTTCAATGCAGCCTATGACCCTGATTATTATGCTGTGGCCGTAAATTTCCCAAAATACCCCCACTGTGCAAATAACCCCCAAAAACCGAGCTTGGCCGTATAAATTAAAAGCCGCCTACGCTACAATCAACGCACCAAAATCCAAAATTGTGAACTGAGGAGCCAAGCCATGCAAGCCATAGAATTTGAAGCGGATGCAAAAGGCCGAATGATTGAAATTCCTGAAGTAGTGAAGCATTCGCATCCAAGCATTTAAAAGTTAAGATTTCGCTGGGTGATCCAGGTTTTGAAGAGCAGCTGAAAATTGGGCAAGACTTCATGTGTGAATACAGTAATACGTTTACTGCCCTGGCAAAATACGAATAGCATTTTTATGAAGACAAAAAACAGGAAATAAAATGCCCGTCATTTCATATTTTTTTGGCATTTATATTCGTATGTACCACGATGACCACAATCCGCCACATTTCCATGTCGAATATCAAGGTCATCAAGCATTAATGGCTATTGTAAAGTGGTGAGCTTTTAGCAGGATAACTGCCGCGCAAGGCAATTAAACTGGTACGCGAATGGGCGCAAGAACACCAACAAGAGTTATTAGCCGATTGGCAATGTGCTATTGAATTGAAACCACTACAACGTATTTCAGGAGCTGATAATGATTAAAATTACCCGGGCACACTATGTACAACACAGGGTTTTGCGTTTGTATTTTTCTGATAATTCTTACGGTGATTATGATTTACAACCCTTAATTGACCGACAAACAGAACTGGTTATGCCTTTAAACGATGAAACGTACTTTAAACAATTCTTTTTAGAGCTGGGCGCACTGTGTTGGCATAACGGTTTAGAGTTAAGCCCTGGCAATATTCACAGAAAATTGGCGGAACAACAGCAATTGCATTCACAAATTCAAGTGGCCTGATTTTTTGGCAGTCATGAGAAATACTGCCAAACACCCCACTGTGCAAATAAACCCCAAAAACTGAGCTTGGCCGTATAAATTAAAAGCCGCCTACGCTACAATCAACACATCAAAATCCAAAATTGTGAACTGAGGAGCCAAGCCATGCAAGCGATAGAATTTGAAGCGGATGCAAGAGGTCGAATGATTGAAATTCCTGAAGAATTTGAAGCATTTGCATCCAAACATTTAAAAGTTAAGATTTCGATGGATGATCACAGCGACAATATGCCTAAAAAATCAACTCGCCGACTATCAGCCTTATCTATAGACACACTGGCGTTTAAATTTGATCGTGAAGAGGCTAATACCCGATGAGCAAGTGTTTTTTGGACACCAATATTGTTATCTATGCTTATTCTAATAATGAGCCACACAAGACAGACAAAGCTAATGCGCTAATTTTTGAGGGTGCGGCGCTTATTTCTTTGCAAGTTATCAATGAATTCTCGAACACTTGCCTAAGAAAGCTTCGGTTAGACGGAAAAGCCGTTAGCTCAGCGATTCTGGAAATCACCAGTGCCACCATTGTTGTCGACTTCTCGCTATCAACGCAATTGAAAGCCTTGCCGCTATGTCAACAGCATAGCTTTTCGTATTACGATGCGCTTATTGTAGCCACTGCGCTCGAAAACAACTGCGCTATTTTGTACAGTGAAGATATGCAAAATAATCAGATTATTGAAAATCAGCTGCGTATTGTTAATCCTTTTAAATAAGTTCGTAGCACCAAATATTTCAGCAGCGCAAATAAAATCTAAAAAACTGAGTTTGGCTGTATGAATTAAATGACAGTTACGTTACGAACCTGTGCAATTTTAGCCAATGCGAATGCGACAGACTGCCGCACTAATCAAATAGGGATACCACGTAAATAATTCGTAAAATCAAGTCTTATAAAATGGATTTACGACAGTCAATTGATTATCAAAAATTTGGCCGTGCTGCATATCTTCAGAATAAAGTATTTCACAATTGGCAATTAAGGCCGCAGCAACAATCAGGCTGTCCCAATGCGATAATGAATAGCGCCTTGCCAAGTCTATTGCTTTGCGAAGGGTTGATTCATCTACTGCCACTACTTCACACAAATCCAGTAAGCTTTCGGAGATTTCATGGGCTTCTGATAATAAGAACTTATGTTTTTTGGTCAAGACACTGATTGTTTCATTGATAACCTGCGTGCTGATGACGGGTGCGTTCTGAATAATCTCAATGGCTTGTGTAGATTTATCCTAATCTTGCGCTTCAGCGTAGATAAATAGATTGGTATCGGCAAACACTCTAACGGTCATAACAGTCTTCACGTACAAATTTTTCAGCTTTGACGCGACCACGGTATTTCGCCAAAGTGGCTAGCGCACTTTCACGGCGGATGCTTTCTTCTTCAACTTGTTTGGCTTTTAAGTTTTCCGCAAAATGCAGTACCTCACAGGCGGTTTGTTCGGGTAGGGTTTTGACGGTTTCATAAATTTTTTCTGCAATGTTCATTTTAAATTCTCCAGACTAGCAAGTAGTTTGTAGTCTACTTGTTTCCATCTGTTCTGTTAAGTCATCGATAGGTGCTGATTATTATGCTGTGGCCGTAAATTTCCCAAAACACCCTTGCAGTGTAAATAAACCCAAAAAACTGAGTTTAGCCGTTGAATTAACACATCCCTCAACTACAATTAAAACAGCCAAAAACTTTATAGTTTTGGCCCACAAACACGCAACAGGCTAACGCGCAAACAAAAAGCCACTAAACAAGGAACTTACCATGACAATGATTTCTATCCAAGCACCTGAGCGATGGCGATTTATTGTTGGCTTACTGGCATTACTGATTGCCTGTACAGTTAGCAATACCGCTAATGCTGACTTAACCACGGGGCTGGTTGCTCATTGGAGTTTTGATGATTGCACCGCAAAAGATAATAGTGGGAATGGGCATGATGGAACGATTAACGGTAATCCTGAATGTGTTGATGGTATAAATGGTAAAGCATTTTCTTTTAATGGAACAAATAGTTACATAAATATACCCGATGAGCAGTCGGTTTTTACACCAGAAAATATGACTATAAGTGTATTCATTAAACCGTCTGATAATCAAAACACAACATCAGGTGTGCCGATTATTCTTGATAAAAGTCATGCATTATCTCCATCAAGTGCCTGGGTTATAGAAGAAAGCCCTTTAACTTATCAAACAGACAGTAAAAATTTGTCGTTTTTTTTTGGATATTTCAGTTTGGACACTGGCAGCTTCGTTCAAAGTAGTGAAACACAAGAAATGATAACTACTTCAAACGTGTGGAATCATTTATTGGTTGTAAAAGAAGGTAGTAATGTTAAAAATTATTTGAATGGTGTCTTAATCTCTTCTGTTACCTATTCAGGCTCAAACATTAAAACAAATGCTAATCCTTTGTTTATCGGTGCAGTAAATGCCGATGATGGAATCCGCGCTTTTTATACGGGTTTAGTAGACGATGTTCGCATCTACAACCGGGCTTTAAGTGAAGCTGAAGTCCAATCTCTTTATGCTGAGGATGGTGGCACAGCTCTAAATAATGGCTTGGTGGCGCATTGGAGTTTTGATGATTGCACCGCAAAAGATAATAGTGGGAATGGGCATGATGGAACGATTAACGGCAATCCTCAATGTGTAGCAGGAGCTAAAGGAAAAGGGTTTTATTTTGATGGAATAGATGATTATATTTCTGTTCCTTTAACTCAAGATTTGCAATTCAATCCAAATATGCAGTCATTTTCCGTAACAATTTGGGCTAAACCAATCAAAATGAATTTTTTTGACCCACAGTTCGCGAATCTTGGTCTCGCCGAAACACACTTAATTGACACTTATACTTATCTTCTCAACAATAAGGGTTTTGAAGCTAAACGTAATGCTTATACAGCAGAGGGAGGCAGTTATACTGCTACTCCGTTACTTGACAAAGATAATTGGCATTCCTTTTCAGGTGTGTGGAAAGTTGATGGAAATAAAATAATGTCGTATTTTTATATTGACGGTGTTTTATCAGCAACAAAAGAGTTAGATGCTATTCCTAATGGTAGCTATCCTTGGAATGGTTTGTTTATTGGGGCTACGGCACATCTTCACGGTGGACGTGCCGAATTTTTTGGTGACGAAGCCCGCATCTACAACCGCGCCCTAACTGCCGCTGAAGTTGGCGTACTTTATCAACAAGGCACAACACCAACCATTACCAGCATCACCCCCACCAAAACCGTGATTGGCAAACCGACCACTTTTGAAGTGCGCGGACAAAACTTAAGCGCCAACATGGGCTTTACGGTCGGCGATTGTGCCTATTCCAATGTCGCACTCGCAGGCGGCACTCCGCAATTACAACGCTTTGTCTGTACCCAATTTGGTGCGGCGGGAACAAAGCAAGGTTTAATCGCAACCAAACCCGGCGGTACAAAACTGCATGGCTTCAAGGTGTCGGCGCTGCTTGTCCCTAGCGCCACGCAGATGGCAACCCTCACAGGGCGCGTCAAAATTGGTTCTTCATTCGGTAGCAATGTGGTTTTATCACGCGGCGATACCGTCAATGCCTGTTTAACCAATGCGGTGGGACAGTTTAGCTGCCCTGTTCCCGCAGGTTGGACAGGAACGCTCGTGCCACAAGCCAAAGGGGTGGGATTTTCCCCCGCGCTGATTTATGTTAAAAATGCGCAAGGTCAAAAAATCTTGAATGATGCGGTGACAAAATTTGCCTTTAACGGCACACCGTTAGACAGTTTCCCTGCCAATGGTTTGATGACTTCGGATTGGCAAAAATTGACCACCGATAATACGAAATGGATTATCAGTACCGCGAATGGCGAAAAAGATGATTTACGGAGTTATGAAGGACGTTTTAGTTTTCGCTCCGCGCCGATTGCTGCCAATCGAATCAGCGCGATTCAAACCACTGTCAAGGTAACGCAAGCGGCCGCTGTCGTTTTTGCTCGTCGCGTTTCCAGCAATGCTGGGCATGGCGTGTTAAGTTTTTACATTGATAAGACTAAAAAAGCGTCATGGTCTGGCGAAAAAGCTTGGCAAACCGTGCGATTCCCGCTTACCGCAGGAACACATACGTTGCGCTGGGAGTATAAAAAAGATGCGGGTGCGGCGAAAGGTGCAGATGCGGCGTGGATTGATGAGGTGAGTTATC
>NZ_FUKJ01000216.1 GCF_900163745.1 Crenothrix polyspora | reverse complement strand
AGCTGCTGGAATATGGAATTTTAATATAGCTAACCGCCATTGATTTAAAAAAACAACTCTATTTAACAAAATAAAAAATAAAAGTCATATATCATTATAGGATTTTACAATATTTTATATTCTGTATCATGCTGAGAGTCAACCTGTTATCGCCCGTAGAGACTGAAACCTTAGAAAACATGCACCAATACCACTCGCGTCACTCACCTCGAATAAGAGCTCACGCTATTTTATTAAATCATGAGGGGTTTAAGTTAAACGAAATTGCTGGCTTCTACAACGTTTGCCGCCAAACAGTGTCGACGTGGGTGCATGCTTGGGAAGACAATGGTATCTGTGGATTATTAGATGATCCACGCTCTGGTCGCCCGCGTATTTTACAAGCAGATGTAGAGCCTCGAGTTCTTTTGTGTGTTCACGAATCACCCCGATCGCTAAAAAAAGTGGTGGCTGAATTAACTGAAAGCCTTGGCCTAAAGTTCAGCATATCAACACTTAAAAGACTTTGTAAACGTGAGGGATTGTGTTGGAAACGGGTTCGAAGATCATTAAAATCAAAACGTGATCCTGATTTATTTGAGCAATCTCGTCAGCAATTGGCTGCGCTTATCGAACAAGCCAAAAATAAAAAAATCGATTTGTTTTATTTTGATCAATCGGGTTTTACCTTAGAACCTTGTGTTCCCTATGCCTGGCAACACAAAGGAAAAACTATTGAATTACCCTGTGCTAAAAGCAACCGATTGAATGTGCTTGGTTTTATTAATAGAGATAATTCATTTACATCTGTGGTATTTGAAGGCACTGTAACCAGTGCTGTTGTTATTGCCAGTATTGATCACTTTATTTCAGAACGGGGAGGAAGGCCTATCTCACTGGTTATGGATAATGCTTCAATACATAAAAGCGCTGAATTTCAGGAAAATATTGAACGGTGGAAAGAACAAAAAGTATCCATTGTGTACATTGCCCCTTATTCACCTGAACTTAATATAATTGAGATCCTTTGGCGGAAAATTAAATATGAATGGATGCCTTTTTCCGCCTATGAGTCTTTTAAAAACCTTAAGGAGTCCTTGTTCGATATCTTGGCAAATATTGGGAAGTCATACGTCGTCAAGTTTTCTTAAAAATGTTAAATTATTTCTGAGCTATTACTTAAAGGAACAAAAAAACAGTGGCGCTCTGTCCCCCGTTTGACGGGACTGAGGAACAGCCCGTCACTTGTCCATCGGGACTACACTATTTTGCAAATGTTTATCTGGTCTACATTATTGTGCAAAGAAAATTTGCATAATAATGTAGACAGGATTTTATAAGTCATTGTTTTATAATGTGTGGCTCAGGAACAATTTTATGAAAATGAACGAACACATCATAAATGTCCCCAAGGTCATAACCACTGAAAGTGTTGTCGATTAGCCCCCACACATAACTCATTGAAATTGCCGTAAAAGTGCTCTATTTGATCGAAAATCAACAGATTTGTTATATGTTTTTTCGTTAAAAAACTATTGTATATAAAAAATAATGCTATTGTATGCATTATTATGTCATTGTGGTGTTTTTTATATGAAAAATTTAGTCGGTTACCAATGGCTGTCAAAGAAATACAAGGTCAGTCCAGTTCAGTCATTTGAATTTAAACCGATTAGTGGTCAGGCTGGCAAGAACAGATCGGATACACTGTCATGGCATATAACGTTCGCATTAAAACATGAAGGTATACATCTTGAATTTTTAAACAGATTATTCAAAGCCATTAAAGAGACTGAGCTTGTAGACTGGATTAATAGCGAACCATCAGGGCAGTATGCGAGAAGGGCTGGCTTCCTGTATGAATGGTGTACCGATAGGACGCTTGAATGCCCAGGCGTCACTGTTGGTAATTATGTTGATATGATTGACAGTGAGTCATACTTTACTTCGGGTAGCCCTGATAATAATTCACGCTGGCGAGTTCGAGATAACCTCCCAGGGACAAGGGATTACTGCCCAATGGTTTGCCGCACTGGCGCTATTCGTGCTGCTGAGGCCTATGATTGTGGAAAAGAAATTAAAGCGTTGGAATTAGAGTTTGGCGAAGACCTATTAATGCGCAGCGCAGTTTGGTTGTCAATTAAAGAAAGCATGGCCAGCTTTGCTATTGAGCGAGAAGATAAGTTTGTTGATCGGGCAAGGCGTTTTGCTGCAGCAATGGAGCGCTATTGCGGGTTTTATTCTGACCCACTTAATAATCAAGCCATAACAGAATTACAAAAAGAAATTCTTGGCCCGCAAGCGCTTCATTACGGCATAAGAAAATCACCCATATTTGTTGGGGAGTCTGGACTGGATTACACGCCAAGAGTGCATTATATCGCGCCACATTGGGAGTCGACTCATTCTATGCTGACAGGATTATCTGCTTTTAGTGATAGGACAGCTGATAAATCGGCCATTGTTAGGGCAGCAATCATGTCATTTGGATTTGTCTATATCCATCCCATGACAGACGGAAATGGACGCATATCCAGATTTCTTATTAATGATATGCTGCGCAGGGATGGCGCTATACCTGATCCATTTATTTTACCTGTATCTGCGGCCATCATGAGTTCGCCAAAAAACCGCAAAGCTTATGACCAAATAATGGATGTTTTCTCTAAGCCATTTATGCTTCACTATAGGGACAATTATGAGTTTGGTGAAGACAAAATTGCGGTCGATGGAGTTCATTATGATATTGATTTTGATGCCTACGAAGACGCAAATTCTGCCTGGAGGTATCCTGATTTTACAAAACACGTTGAGTACCTGGCTGAGATTTTAGAACTTACCATTAATTCAGAGATGAGAAATGAGGCAGGCTATTTACGAAGCCTTAATGATGCCAGATGTGGAATAAAGGAATTCATGGATGGACCTAATAAAGATATCGATAGAATAATCAGGTCCATCATAGACAGTGATTACAAAATTTCTAATAAACTGAAAAAAGAATTTGAAGGGTTATTGATGCCAGATGTCGCTAATAGCGTCATTGAAGTAGTGTCGCGCTCCTTTGCAGCAAAAATTGATGGCGAGCCAAGAATTCGTTGAATTGATGATTTAATTAAAATATAAGCCCGGCAATATTTCAAGTTTAGTATATTTTGTGATGACAGGATGCCCCATGGCCTTCACCCCCACCCTGGACGATCTGACCCTACTGCTGTC
>NZ_FUKJ01000208.1 GCF_900163745.1 Crenothrix polyspora | reverse complement strand
CGTTTCTTTTTTTTACGCGCAGGTAGTTGGGATTCGGAATGTGTCTGGCCTTTTTCACTGTGGTTGCCATACAGCCGGTGGGTTAGGTCGTCCACTTGTGCCTCCAGGTCGGCAACCCGACTCTTGAGTTCGTTTATTTTGGCCTGCGCGTGCTGGAACTGTGCATGCCAATAATTTTTGTCTGCTTCGAGCTGGATATAGTCCTGGAAGCTCAGCGTGACCTGCCGTTGTGCAAAAGGCGGTTTCCGTTTGGCTTCACCGGCCGATATGTATTCACCTGTAAGTATCATAAAAGACTGCTATTGTTTGGCTCGATGCCGCTTAGACAGTTATATCGCTAATTTTATCTAGGGATGGTGCGAATATTTACCCGCATCGTCCGCTTTTGTATACTGTCCCTGTGTATTTTCTATAACACCTAATAGGGATTCAAAGCGATCTTTAAGGTGTGGATGTTTGTTGATGCGGTCGATCAAAATTTTATCTTCGTGGCTTATCATAGAAGGTTGTTCGTTTTACAGTAACAAGGAGTGCTTTATTTTACAATACCCCCCGTACTTTTAATCACACCCTCCACCTTCCACTTTGGCAATCCATTCTGGGTGTGTTCTGCCTTCATTAGAAAGTGATGTGCAATGAGAAGGTGATTTACGTTTAATGAAAATCTGAAAAAAAACCGGCGGTAGTTGCCGTTGCTTATTGCCAAGATAAATAGCGGTTGCATGGCCTGCTTCGTGGATAGCCGTTTCTTGGCTTAAATCCCCGTTAGGGAGTTGCTTCAGGTTTGATGTTGAGTGATGGCGGTTCATTATGACCCCGGCTTAAAAAAAATGCGGACTAAAACAGCAGCCCGCATTACAGAGAGGAAGGATGATAACTGATGTCTATGGGGCTCATACACAAGAGTTGGCCAAAGTATATTGATTTAAATAGCACTTGAAAATGTGGCATATTGCCGCGCGACAAAATGCCGCTGGAAATGGCATTATAATTGCAATATATACTTGTTTTGCTTGTAGAAAAAGTGTTCAAAAACAGGCCTATCGTGATAATACGCTTTAATTAACCGCTAAAATGTGGCATATCACGCAGTAAAATACGCCATATCACACCATAATCAATTTTCATATTACAACACCTTCGCCAAACTTATAAGGTAAGGGGCTTTAGTGGCCATTGACAAATAGCTGGC
>NZ_FUKJ01000213.1 GCF_900163745.1 Crenothrix polyspora | reverse complement strand
TATTGGCGTACAACGCGCCAAACTGGAACACGCAATAGCACTTTTGATGGGTAAAACACCGGCTGAACTGTCCATACCGGCTGCATCAATCAGCACAGAAATACCTGATATTCCGGTCAGCATCCCCTCGCAGTTGTTAGAACGCCGCCCCGATATTGCTGTGGCGGAACGGCAGGTTGCCGCTGCCAATGCACAAATCGGCATTGCTAAAGCCGCCTATTTTCCAACAGTCAATCTATCGGCTACCAATGGCTTTCAAACGGGAACATTGTCCAACTTATTTACGACAGCTGCCCGTTATTGGGCACTAGGCCCTGCCGCTTTCGCCTTACCCTTGTTTGATGCTGGGGCGCGTGGCGCACAAATGGCCGCTTCCATCGATGCCTTTGATGCCAGTGTGGCGGCTTATCGCCAAACAGTTTTGACCGGTTTTCAGGAAGTGGAAGACCAGTTGGCCGCTTTACGTATCCTGGAACAAGAAACCGAAATCCAGAATAAGGCGGTGGCTTTGGCTCAAGAGGCACTTAAGTTAACCAGCAACCAGTTTCAGGCCGGAACCATCGGTTATCTTGAAGTGATGACGGCGCAAGTCGTGGCGCTGGACAACCAAAAAGCCGCCATTGCCTTATTAGGACAGCGCCTGGATGCTTCTGTTTTACTCATTAAAGCGTTGGGCGGCGGCTGGCAGGCCAGCGAAATACCAAACCGGGATAAGATCGGTGGCAAAACCAAATGGTCGCAATTTTTACCGATTCCAATACGCTAAATTTATGTGAATCGGGTATCATTACAGTTCAATAAAATCTATGAGTAGTGACTATGACTTACCCCAATGATTTTTTTATTTTGGCCAACCAATTGATAGAAGCGGGGCGCTTTATTGACAGCAAGGGTTGGGTTCCAGCAACGAGCGGCAATTTTTCTGCACGACTGTCCGATGACAGCATTGCCATTACAGTTTCCGGAACGCATAAAGGCTGTTTACAGCAAAGCGATATCATGTTGATTGATAGCGATGCTCAATCCTTGGATGGTAAAAAACCGTCAGCCGAGGCGGTATTGCATACCACGCTTTATAAGCGTTATCCGGATATTAACGCCATTTTGCACCCTCATTCCATGACCGCCACTCTGGCATCACAGATTTTTAAAACAGAAGTGGTATTGCAAGACTATGAATTATTAAAAGCTTTACCCGGTATTGACACCCATGAAGCACGCATTGTCGTGCCCATTTTTGCTAACGATCAAAATATTCCACGACTGGCTGAACAAGTTGATCGTTACATCGATCAGCACGGTGCAATCCACGCTTATATCATAGCCGGCCATGGCCTTTACACTTGGGGAGATTCGGTACTGCACGCATTGCGTCTTCTTGAAACACTGGATTTTTTATTGAGTTGTGAATTGCATCTATACGGAGTCAAAAAAATATGAGCCTATTAACGATTTATGCGGATAACCAGCCAGAACACGGTGAAACTTACAGTGATTTTGCCGGGATAGAAAAACAACTCAGTGCCATTGGTGTCCAGTTTGAGCGCTGGCAAGCCGATTGTGAGTTAGCCACTGATGCCAGTCAGGACGATATATTAGCAGCCTACCAGGATCCTATCGAACGGTTAAAACATCAGTATGGCTTTAAATCTGTCGATATTATTAATCTTAATGCCGATCATCCTGAAAAAACCGCGCTACGGCAAAAATTCTTATCAGAACATATCCACACTGACTTTGAAGTGCGGTTTTTTATTGACGGCTGTGGGCTGTTTTCCTTGCATGTCGGTGACAAAGTGTACACCGTGTTATGCGAAAAAAGCGATTTAATCAGCGTTCCAACGAATACTAAACATTGGTTTGATATGGGCGAAAACCCCAGCTTTAAGTGTATTCGCCTGTTCACCACAACTGAAGGCTGGGTGGCTGACTTTACTGGGGATGATATTGCCAAAGCCTTTCCCACGCTCGATCAAACGGTGGCTAGGCTGTCATGATTAAAGCTATTGTTACCGATATAGAAGGCACAACCTCATCGATTTCCTTTGTTAAGGAAGTGTTGTTTCCTTATGCCCAGACACATATTGCCGAATTTGTACGCCAGCACCAGGATGAAGCGCAGGTTAAGACCTTATTGCAGGATGTTCGTGATACCGTAGCGGCGCAATTAACCCTGGACCAGGTGATTGCCCAATTGCTTACCTGGATAGATGAAGACAAAAAAGTAACGCCGTTAAAAGCCTTGCAAGGTTTGATATGGGAAGAAGGTTATCACCTGGGGGCTTTTGTAGGCCATATTTACCCTGATGTTATCGACAACCTACGTGCGTGGAAAGCCAGCGGCATTGATTTGTATGTTTACTCGTCGGGTTCTGTACACGCACAAAAGCTATTGTTTGGCCATACCGGACATGGCGATTTAACACCGCTATTTTCAGGTTATTTTGATACCCGCATTGGCGCTAAACAGGAGTCTGTTGCTTATAGCCAAATAGCGGGACAGATCGGTAGTTCACCGACGAATATTTTATTCTTATCGGATATTAAGGCTGAACTGGATGCGGCACGTAGCGCCGGATTTCAAACATTGTGGTTGATTAGGGAGGGTTTGATTGATCCCTCGGCTGAACATCGGCAGGTAGCGGATTTTGATCAGATTGGTGATTTAAACGGATGAGCGTAGAGGCGCAAGAGGTTGTTTTTCTACATTGCCCATTTAAGGGACAACCACAAAACTTAGCCGTTAATTAAGTTTGGTATAGCGTAGTTGAAACTGTAAAACTGCACACGAACCCAGTACTGCCAGCAAGCAGGAAATACCCAGCAATATAAAAGTTTCACCGTAGCTGAAAAACAGCATCTTGAAAGCATCCTGATAAAGCGCAGAAAGCGTTTCGACAGATTGTTTTAAAATCAACATCATGATGGTAACAATAAACCAGGCCATCACCCCAGATACCAAACCTATCCAGAAGCCACTGTACAAAAATGGCCGTTGAATAAAACTATTGGTAGCACCCACTAATTTAGCAATCACAATTTCGTCGCGGCGATTATGGACTTCCAGCCGAATAGTGTTGCCGGTAACAAATATTACTGCAATCGCCAACATCAGACCCAATAAAGTCGTCCCCCGTTTTGCAATAGCCACAATAGATTGCAAGCGTTTAACCCACTGCATATCCATCTGCGCCAAATCCACTTCAGGAGAACGTTTTAAGTCATCAAACAAGGCCACCAAACCTTGCTCATCTTCCAGGGTATCTTTAGGTAATACCTGAATAACGATGGGCAATGGATTAACTTCCAGCGCATTAATGGCAGATCCAAAACCACTGTAGGTTTCAAATTCGGCCAAACCCTGTTCTTTGCTAATGACCTTAACCGACTGAACATTAGCATTGTCTTTAATGCTGTCTGCAAATTTATTGGCATAGGCATCAGACACATCCTCTTTAAGAAATAAGGAAATCTGATTGCTGTCTTCTAAACTGCCGGTTAATTGCTGTAAATTAACCACTAACATATAAAAACCACCAGCCAGTGAAATGGTAATCGCCAGCACCACTATCGTGACTATCGAGGCAAAAGGCGAAGCCACCATGCGTCCCAGACTGGAGAACAGCGCGTGCGCATGTTGATCGCGGTAAGCTTCCACTTTACTGGAAAAGTCCCCGCCTGATGACGTGTTCTTGCGGCCATCCTGTTTGGTTTGAGGCTTATGCTTAGTCGACTTGGTTTGTTTCATAACCTAACTTGCAACCAGTTGCCCGTGATCTAGCGTTAACACACGATGATTCAGCTTTTTAATCAGAAAAAGATCGTGCGATGCAATCAATACCGTCACACCCACTTGCTGAAAATTTTCAAATAAGGTCATGATCTCTGAAGACAATTCCGGATCCAGGTTTCCGGTCGGCTCGTCAGCAATAATCAGCTGTGGTTTGTTTACCACAGCTCTGGCAATACCGACACGTTGTTGTTCACCGCCCGACAAGGCCAAAGGGTATTTGCGCTCTTTACCCAATAAACCGACTTTATCTAACGATGCCCTGACCCTGCGGGCGATTTCCTGATGGCCATAACCTGCTATCACCAATGGCAAAGCGACATTATCAAAAACCGTTCTATCCTGTAGTAATTTATAATCCTGAAAAATAAAGCCCATTTTTCGACGCAGATAGGGAATCTGACTTTCTTTGACATGATTGAGGCTTTGGCCATCCAGTATAATCTGTCCGCGTGTGGATCGTTCTATCACGGCAATCAATTTCAACAACGTACTTTTGCCTGCCCCCGAATGACCGGTCAGAAAAGCAATTTCACCGCGCTGCAAATGAAAAGTGACATCACGCAAGACATCACCCGTTTCATTGTAGCGCTTGGTTACATGTTCAAATTTTAACATACCGTCATTAATCTTTAACGAACAGGGCGTCTACAAAATTTTCTGCGTTGAAATCCTGCAAATCATCAATACCTTCGCCTATACCGATAAAGCGAATCGGAATGCCTATTTGTTTAGCCAAGGCAAACATAACCCCCCCTTTGGCAGTACCATCCAATTTTGTCACCACTAAACCCGTCAGTTCCACTGTTTCATTAAATAATCTTGCCTGTGATAGGGCATTTTGGCCCGTACCCGCATCTAACACCAACAATACTTCATGCGGCGCTGTCGCATCCAGTTTGCCGATAATGCGTTTTACTTTTCTCAGTTCTTCCATCAGATTGGCTTTGGTATGCAAGCGCCCTGCGGTATCGGCAATCAACACATCAACGCCTTTGGATTGTGCTGATTGTACCGCATCATAAATAACCGATGCTGAATCAGCACCAGTATGTTGCGCCACAACCTGAATGTTATTACGTTCACCCCAGACTTGCAATTGTTCAACGGCTGCCGCTCTAAAAGTATCGCCGGCTGCCAACATCACACTGTGCCCTTGGGCTTGCAAACGTTTGGCCAATTTGCCTATGGTGGTGGTTTTACCGACACCGTTAACACCCACCACCAAAATAACAAAAGGCCCTTCTTTCTGAGGAATGTATAAGGGCTCGCTACACGGTTTAAGTATAGTCAATAATTCGTGCTTTAACGCTGTTGACAAAGCCGCGCCGTCTTTAAGCTGATGACGTTCTAGGGTTTCAGTCAAACGGTTGATGATTTTACTCGTCACATCTATGCCGACATCCGCCATGAGCAAGCTGGCTTCAATCTCTTCCAGTAAATCGCCACTGATCGACTTGCCCCCTATCGGCAAATTGGCCAATATACCGCCCAGCCCGGAACGTGTCTTTTTTAACTGTGACTTAAGGCGTAAATACAGCGATTCCGGGCTAGGAGCAACATAGACCTCTTCAACAGGCGCGTAAGCACCAGTTGCTTCTATCGTTCTACGTGGCTCAACGTCAACAGGAGCGGCTGTTGGCGCGGCCACAAACCCATAGCGACTATAAAAACCGATAGCAATCAATGGCAGCATCAACAAGGCGGCAACCACATTGTGCGCTATCCATAATTCAGGCAGGGCCAATTTGATACCGATAACACCCAAACCCATCTGCACAAATAACAGCAAACACAACACCAAACCGGAACGTCTTATCGATTTGGCATAGTTGCCGAATGTTGCCATCAGCATGACGACAAAAATGACAATAAAACAGATCAAGCCGCCGATTCTATGCAGGCTGTTTACGGCAACCTGGGCATCAAAAGTGATATCGCCGGCATAGCGCGTCAAAAAGCCCTGCACAACATTTAACGCGCCCTGATAATCAGCAACCGGCCACCAAGCGCCGTTACATTGCGGAAAACCCACGCAAGCGGCAGCGCCATGATTGGTACTCAACCAGGCACCTAAAGCGATCTGCAACAATAACAGGCCACGGGTAAAAAGCGCAAAAAACCCCAAAGTGGGCGAGATTCGACTGGCAACTAAATTAGGCTGAACGCGCAAATACAGCTTGAACAATGCCCCTAAAACAATCACTGACAGCAGCAGATGAGCCGTGACCAACAGCGGCATGGACTGCATTTTCTGCGTCCAAATACCTAAAGCGACTTGCAAACCGGTAAAAAACAGCGCAGTAAATGACAACAGCACGGCACTGGCACAGCAGTGTTTTTGAGTCCACGACAACTGGGTAAGTATCAACACCACAACAGCCAACACCGAGCCTAAATGTTGATGGAGTTTAAGTATTGACAGCGTGCCGATCATTATCGACGGCATAAAATGTGCGCATGAACCCGCTAAAATAAGGGACAGTGCTAATAGGATGCTAAACAGCGTAACTTTTCCGTACATGTTATCTCCACTAACCTATTTGTGAAATTCGCAGCAAGTGCATGAGATCACTTTTTACTTTATAGGGATCAAATCCCGGTTCGTATTGCATCATCAAGTTACCCAACGGATCCATTAAAAAAAGCATTCCTTCGGGTATAACACCTTTGCGGATATCGGCCATTTTTTGGCGTAACACATTACTGGGCGTTACCTTGATTAACTCCGACTGTAATGCCGCAGCTTTATTTTCCTGGCCAATTAATCGGGTTATCAGTACATCATCGACAGTATTTTCTGGACTCAGCAACGAGGTATACAACGTATTATCGATTTTATAGTCTGCATCATTTTTAACCCCTTTATCGAGCAATCGCCACAACAGTGCCTCTTTTAGCCACAATTGCTCAGCCGCTTCAGGTACAAGCGCGTCGAAAGCCACGACAACACGGCGGGTACGCAGCATGTCTTTACTCATCATCAACTGCAACTGCCGAGTCTCGAGTATGGCTTTAAGACAAACAGCCGTACAGGTTTTTTGCCCAATGACATTAACAATCAGCCAACGCCCTGGCAATTCGTTCATCTTTTGTGCCGACACAGCATCCAAAGCCACCAGATCAGTATGCTCGGTAGTGACCGGCGGCGTAATCAACTGACCTTGATTGGTGGTATGCTCATTGCTAAGCAACTGCACATTTTTACTTAAGTGCCAGGCTACTGCGAAAGGAATTATGCTCATGGCAAAAATAACGATCACCAATAGGCGATTTTTTCTCTGTTGCTTAGTCATTAATCTCGTTTAAAACTGTGGCGAATAAATAAAAAGGTTAGCGTTAAAGCCAAAGCAAACCATTGTACGGCATAAGCCGTGTGTTGTTCCGGTCGCATGAGGGTAGTTTCTTGCCACTCGCGTTTGTAACCTTGCGGCTGCGTATCCGCCAGCTCAATCTGAAACGGCATAATGGCATAGCCTACAGTTGTCGATAAAATTGTATTGTCCAGCAAACCCACTACCGACGGCCAGCTTTTAGTCGGGATTTCAGCACCCGCTAATTTTATCCCTACACCAGGAAAACTATTAATCCGTCCAAGCACCGTTGCCTGCGTTGCAATGACATTGACTTGCGGCAACTGGCTTCTATCCTTCAAAGGTATCCATCCACGATTGATCAAAATTGCTTTCGTGCTACCGTCCAGTATAAACGGTGTCAACACAAAATAGCCGGCAACCCCTGCACTAATTTGATTATCCAGCAAAAACTGATGCTCGGCATCATAATGCCCGCTAACACGTACTTTGCTGTATTTTAAAAGTTCAACGTCTACTTGGCTATCGGGTGTTAAGTCGATAAGCGAAGATTGTAACCGCTGTTCTTGCATTTTAAAAAAATTCTGTTTCTGTTCAGCGCGATTTAACTGCCAAACCCCCAGGCTAATCAACACCGGCAATACACACACATAGGCCAAGGTCGGTATTAATTTAAGTGTTATATGCATAATCGCTAGCCTCTTTTTTTCAGATAGAAAAAGAACTGCCCACTTAGTCAGGCAGACCTGGCAGATGTTATAAACCTGCCAGGCTAACACCCGCTTTTTGCCTACATTAAACTGGAAGTTCTGAGTAATCATCAAACAGCGTATTTTTAAAACTATTGGCATAACTGACAGAATCATCGAGAATACCAAGAATCCTATTAAAAACCGACTTGTTAAATATACCCATGAAAATCATCGTTATTGTCGCTTTCGTCCTTATCATCGCTAGCTTGGCTAGTGCGTTATTCCATTTAATCAAACACAAGAGCAGCATCGATTCCGAAAAAATCATGCAAGCCTTAACGCTAAGATCAGGACTTTCCATCCTGCTATTTGTATTGCTTTTTCTCGCGGTGGCATCAGGATTAGTCAAGCCGCACGGTTTGGGCATGCAAATGCACAAACCGGAAGCTGCATCTAGCCAGCCCAATCCACAAACGCCCTAACGAATTTCCACTTTAAGGTGAGAAGATCGTAGGTTGGCGGTAAGTTAAACGAACCCCAACAATGCTTAAATAAGACAAAAAAAAAGCGCTGTCTTTAGGCAGCGCTTTTTTCGTGTGTCGCTGTGCAGATTTTACATCAAATACACAAATATAAATAACCCCAGCCAAACCACGTCGACAAAATGCCAATACCAAGCCGCTGCTTCAAAAGCGAAATGGTTGTCTGGCGTGAAATGGCCTTTCCAACTGCGGAATAAAACTACCGATAAAATAATCGCCCCGACGCAAACGTGAAAGCCGTGAAAGCCAGTCAACATAAAAAAGGTCGAACCGTAAATACCCGTGCCCAGTGTTAAGCCTTCAGAATACGCTTCATGGTATTCCACCGCTTGACACAGCACGAAGATAAAGCCCAAAGCCACCGTGGCAATCAGGCCTTTAATTAACTGACTGCGATTTTTCTTAAGCAAGCCATGATGCGCCCACGTACAAGTCACACCACTGCTTAACAGTAACAAAGTATTGAGAAAAGGCAAGCCCCACGCCCCCATCGGTTCAAATTCGACACCAAAGATGCGGTTGCCTTCCTTATCTAGCCCCAATTGCTCAGGGCCGTTAGTTGGCCAAGTACCCTCAAACAAAGGATGTAAAAATTCCTTGGTTGCACCCTCTCCCAACCAGGGCACCGATAAATTACGTGTGTACCATAAGGTACCGAAAAATACGCAGAAAAATGCCACTTCAGAAAAAATAAACCACATCATACCTATACGGTAGGAATTACCTACCTGCTTATTGAATGTGCCTGACTCGCTCTCGGTGGATTGCAAGGTAAACCAACCCACCAGCATGACAATAAATATCGAAAGCCCCGTAAGCATCCAGAATACACCTGCGGACGAGCCATTCAAATAATTTGCAAATCCGGCCAACATGCAAAACAATCCAGCCGTGCCAATAACAGGCCAAGTGGCTTTGTGCGGAATATAGTAAGCGTCTTTTGTAGACATAAAGTCCTCTATTTCTTATCGGTTATATCAAAAAATGTGTATAAGAGCGTAATCGTTTTATAGTCCGCCGCTAAATCGGGCTTAACCACAAAGCGTATCGGCATAATCTTGGTTTCTTTGGGCTTAAAGGTCTGTTCAACAAAACAGAAACACTGGGTTTTTTCAAAAAAATCCGTGACAGCACCCGGCGACAAACTGGGCTTGGCCTGCGCCACAATAGCCCTATCACTGGTATTTTGCGCTATAAAGTTAACCGTATAGTATTCACCAGGATGCACTTTCATCTGCTGGGTTTGGGCACTAAATATCATCGGGATATTGCCATTAAGTACCGTGGCAAATTCCACAACAACTTGCCTGCTTTTATCAACGGTATAAACCGTTTCCTTGGCTAATGCCCGCTTATCGGCTATCGATTGCTGAATGTCAGCACGATCCTTTAATCCCAGCAAATCAACACATACCCAATTATACAAAGGTACCAAGGCATATCCGAAACCAAACATAGCAATCGCCACCAAAACTAAAATTTGGACTAGCCTGGTGTTTTTCTTGGCAAGGTTTTCAGTCATCGATAGCCTATAATTTAGCACTGTGCATGTAACCATGCGGTTAAAAGCATAAAGGACGGACAATTTCCAGATTCTAAAAAGTCCGTCCGTGCGTATTAATGCGGCAAAATTGATTTAATCACTGGTGGTTCAGTAAAGGTATGGTAAGGCGGTGGCGATGGCAATGTCCATTCCAATCCTTCCACAATACCGCCGCCATATTGGCGGGCACCTTCCCAAACTTCATTAGTAACTTTTTCACCGGTTCCACCCCGTATGGTATCGATAACGATATACAAGAACAACAACTGGCTGGCACCAAAAATAAACCCACCAATACTTGAAATCATATTCCAGTCAGAAAACTGGATGGCGTAATCGGGAATTCTGCGTGGCATACCCGCCAAACCCACAAAATGCTGTGGGAAAAACAATATGTTGACAGATACGGTCGACAGCCAAAAGTGCAGCCTACCAATTTTTTCGTTATACATATGGCCAGTCCACTTAGGCAACCAATAATAGACAGCCGCCATAATAATAAAAGTAGCACCGGGCACTAACACATAATGGAAATGCGCCACAATAAAATAGGTGTCATGGTACTGGAAATCCAATGGCGCCAAGGCCATCATTACACCGGTAAAGCCACCAATAGTGAACAAGACAACAAATGCAATTGCAAACAGCATCGGTGTTTCAAAGCTCATCGCCCCGTCCCACATAGTTGCAACCCAATTGAACACCTTCATGCCCGTAGGAACTGCAATTGCAATAGTTGCCCACATAAAAAACAATTCGCCAATGATAGGCATGCCCACCGTAAACATGTGATGCGACCATACTACAAATGACAAAAGCGCGATAGCAATAGTCGCCCCTACCATTGAACCATAACCAAATAAGGGCTTACGGGAGAATACGGGAATAATAGTAGAAGCAACACCAAAACTAGGCAGGATCAAAATATAGACTTCTGGGTGACCAAAAAACCAAAAAATATGCTGGTAAAGGACAGGATCACCGCCACCAGCTGCACTGAAAAAGCTGGTGCCAAAAAACTTATCGGTCAGCAACATGGTAACCGCACCGGCAAAAACGGGCATCACTGCAATCAACAAAAAGGCAGTAATCAACCATGTCCATGCAAAGATAGGCATTTTCCACAATGTCATGCCAGGTGCCCGCATATTAGTAATGGTAGCAATAATATTGATTGATCCCATAATTGATGAAATACCCAACAAATGCACCGAAAAAACTGCGAACGGAAATGCCGCTTTGGTTTGTAACACTAAAGGTGGATAAAGTGTCCAACCGGCTGCCGGTGCCCCCCCTTCCATGAATAACGTGCTAGCCAACAACAAAACACCGGCAACCAATAACCAGAAACTCATATTATTCATACGTGGCAACGCCATATCAGGTGCGCCAATCATCATGGGCAACATCCAGTTGGCTAAACCAACAAACGCTGGCATCATCATCCCGAACACCATCACCAACGCATGCATGGTAGTCATCGAATTAAAAAACTCCGGCTGCACAAGCTGCAAACCCGGTTGAAATAATTCAGCACGAATAATCATCGCCATCGCGCCACCAACAAAAAACATCGCTAGGGCAAATACCAAATACAAGGTACCAATATCCTTGTGATTAGTCGTAAATACCCACCTCAAAATACCCTTTGCAGGACCATGGTGGTCATCATGATGCTCATCATGATGTTCGTGCAAGTTATGGGAGGTGTTATGATCATCACCGTCATAACGCTTAGCTGAAAAAACAGACATAGTTTATACCTTTAGAATTTTGAATTGATACGTTAAAGTAGATTATCACTCTGCATCAGCAGGCAACGCGGCTATCAGTGCTTGAATTTCTGACGGCTGCTTAAAATCGCCTTTTGAATTACCCAGCTTATTGCGTGTGTAGGCCAACACTGCTGCAAAATCAACTGCGTTCAAGGTTTTTCCAAAAGACGGCATGGAGTTTTTACCATTCAACATTAAATTAATTTGCGCATCAATATCGCCGTTCACTAAGACACTACCTGACAACGCGGGAAACATAGGTGGCATACCTTCCCCATTGATCTGATGACAGCCTGCGCAGTTGTTGGCATAGACTGTTTCGCCTTTAGATACCAGTTCATCCAGTGTCAATTTTGCATTCACATCTATGTCTTTTTGCGTATTGGCTTTTCCTTCGGCATCATTGCCTGAAGAAACAGAAACCGAACCTTGACCACCCAATATCTTTTGCACAGCACTTGGCTGAATTTCATCGTCTTTTTTATTACCGAACCTGTCCCTAATGTAAGTGACAACTTCTGCTATTTCATCAGCCTCCAACGCTTTAGAAAACGCCGGCATCATTCCTTTACCATTACCATTTAGAATAATTGTCGCCAACTCATTAATATCACCGGTAACCTTAGAGCTCGCCTTTAAAGAAGGCCCAACGGCTCCACCACCGTCACGCGCATGGCAGCTCTCGCATTTAGCCGTATAAACTAAATTCCCTTTGTAGACCAGCTCTTCATGCTCCCTGTCAGCCATAGTGCTATTATTGGGACTGGTTCCTGGATTTAGCCTGGCTTCCTTCCATTTATCATAATCGGCCTGTTTCAATGCAACTACCACAACCGGCATAAAGCCATGACCTGCTCCACATAGCTCTGTACATTGACCGCGATAAACACCTGCAACCTTAACAGAATCCCAAAACTCTTTCTTGACGGAATTTTTACCCGAACTCCACGGCTTTTTGTCAAGATTGTTCCAAGCTTTTACCGCAACACACACTTGTTTGTCAGTTTCAGTCCATTGTTCTTTAGGTATAGAATCACAAATATCGGTATCACCAGTCATCCAAGGTTCGTTATCAACCCTTGCCCACGCTTCGTTAGTAAAACCAGGATTGGCATCTTTTTTCCATCCCAATTCGGGTACCCACCAAGAGTGAATAACGTCTGCGGCAGTCAATACAAACCGGATCTTTTTCTTAATGGGGATAACCAGCGGCTCATTAACATTCAGCAAATAATTGGGGACAGTTAATGGATCGATTTCGTCGTCATCCCTGGCATTTTTACTGGCAACATCCAACTCGCTATCAAAGCGAATATCCTTGGCTGCATCACCATTCTTGTCGAGAATTTTATATTCCCAATAGAACTGATGCCCAGTGACCAGGACAGTCATGTCATAGTCTTTACCAACGTTGTACATTTCACGCATGACTCCCGTTGACAACCACCCCATAGCAATAATGATAATTGCAGGTATTGTCCCCCAAATAACCTCAACTTTTGTGTTGTGGTAAAACTGTGCCGGTTTATGCCCTTTCGATTTACGGTGATGGAAAATCGAATAAAACATGACACCAAATACAGCCACGCCAATAAACACACAAATCCATAAAATATGCATGTGCAATTCATAGACGGTTCGACTGAGCCATGTAGTTCCAGATGTCAAATTGGTGGCGTAGTTAGATGCCTGCGCTGTGCCCAGACTTAAAAACGTCAAGACCAGACTTGCAAACAGTTGCTTTGTTTTGTTCACGGAGCAAACTCCTCGTTAGTAGTTAGAAACTTTTATGATGACGATGTATGTTGTTGGGCTGTATGAAAAACGCAGCAGAACAGGGGAAGGAAGGCAAGTCTCTCAACAATGATCGTAAATTAAACTTTATATTTTAACTCATTAAGGCTATCTATACCAGCCGCTCTCCGGTAGCTTAACCTCACAGCCATTAAGTTAAGATTACTGCTCCTTCTCCAAAGGGAGAGTGCAGCGAGGGTTTTAGGCTGGGATAAGGGGAATTTAAATTGTTGATTTTATTCTCCTCACCCCAACCCTCTCCAGCAGGAGAGGGAGCTTATTTCCTTAACTTAATGGCAGTGTAGCTTAACCTGCAAGAAGCGATCGCCAATATTAGAAAGGGCGTTCAACAAAGCCTATCTATTCGCCCTGAGCCTATGGAAGATATACAGTTAGAACTCGCCGCCAACACCTAATCTTAACACGGTACAATCTCACCGTATGTTCAGTATTTTTCAACAATACCGCCCGATAACAACACCATGCGTCAATCTGTCACATATTCATAAGTTCAAATATTCGCTAAACTACAAACACTCTCAAATGCGCTCAAACATACAGAGTATTAGGTAGCAGCCTTTCCTTTCAGTGCGGTCGACCGTAATGTAGACCGCTCTTCTTTTTTGTGTAACTCTTGAAGACTATCTTAACAATACTGTTGTTCAAAAATTAGCACATACTGCCGATTATTTAACAATTAGGCTGTTATTGACCATTTTCACGCCTCTCACTCGTCTAGCCAGCTCCACAGCCCTGTTTGCGGCATCCGCCGTATCGACAAAGCCACTTAACTGCACAACACCTTTATAGGTTTCAACATCAATCTGTAATACTTTAAGCCTGGAATCACCTAATATCGATGCCTTTACCTTCGTGGTAAGCACAGTATCATCAAAAAACTCCCCTGTACTCTCATGCTTTTTACCACTTGCACAGCCTGTAACGGTAAGTGGCAGACTGATTACCAATACAAAAGCTAATAAAAAATTCGTGATCAATCTTAGTTTATTCATAATATTCATACCCTGAAGTCGTCATGTTTGAAATTTTCACTACAATAAAATCAATGAATTATTTGTTATTTGTATTACGACTTATCTAACACATATCCAAACATAAAAATAAAGTCAGTGTTGTATAACGCCTGAATTGATGCCGTCCATTCCGATTAAACACCCAGAAAACCAAGACACGCACTTGTTATAACAGCAACTGCCAATACTATAGCAACATAGCACAGAAATAATCAACAACCCCGCAATGCCAAAAACTCATTACACTTTGTAAAAAAATTGTTGGTTTACCCTGTGTTTTTTTTGTCTTCATCTATACTTCAAACAACAACATCAGTCGATAAAAACCACCCACGCCACCCGTAAGGTAAGTATAAGCGTTGATAAGCTTAATTGGGTAATCGATTTTTGTAAACGCTGACAACTCGCCCTGCCGTCCTTTATAACCTAAAACCGGAAAAAGTCATGACTCAATTGACAACAAAAAAAGACACCTCACCATTTGCTATGGATGGAGACAACCTCCAAAACAATGTCGAATCCGTCTTTTTTGAGAATTTGACTGATGACCTTAGCCAAGACAACCAAGACATGGCCAATTTAGCAAGCCTTTACGCAAGCGACAGCCCGCTAACACCGATCGACTCAATCACTGATGAGCAACTGATTTTAGAAGCTGCCAATGTATTCGACACCCTGGATTTGAGTGACAATCAAGAAACACCGGATTTTTCGCCCAGCTTTAAAGCCTCCCGCTTCGCCAAACCCGTGCCTGAAAAAGATATTAATCACAAAACACCGGCTTCCACATCTGTCGAAGAAAGCACCAAAACTGATACGGATGACGATGTATCAGTAACCGAAGCAGCCGAAATTGCTATCCGCACTATATCACTGCCCATTGATAGCAGTGAAGAAAACTCAAACACTGAAACAATCAATAGCGATTTATCTGCAACAGCTGACTCAGCGACTGACACTGTTCAAATCGATAGTGGTATCATCATTGAAGAAGCCAGTATCGCAAGCGACATTACTCTCGACAGCTTCCTGAATGACATGCCGACGATGTGGATATGCTATCTGCCTGCTTTAGAAACAATATCAATGCCAGCAATTGATGCACTGGTTTATAGCGATGGAACACCCGTTTCCTTCGAACCCGTACAGCTTATTGCGCAATCTTCTGACTCCACACAGATATAAGCTAGCTTGCCTCAGACCTTCTGGGTAAAATAAAGCGTCAGCAAGCCCCGTTCAGGGGCTTGCTTTTTATCACTATAAGGCAACACCATGCGTTCACCCGCCTCAGAACTCGCTCAGGCCATTCGTCACTGCCGTCATTCATTCCAGTCGGCAGCACTCTTCAGTTTCTTTATCAATGTACTGATGCTGATGCCCTCCCTCTACATGATGCAAGTCTATGATCGGGTGCTGGGCAGTAATAGCATTCCTACCTTGCTCATGCTGACGCTGTTAGCCGTGGTGCTTTTCATCACGCTGGGCGCATTGGAATGGATACGCTCACAAATATTAATTCGCGTCAGCACCCGCTTTGACTTGTTACTCAACGAACGACTTTATCGCGTATTGTTTAGACAAGCCCTGGTCTCCGGCGGCAGATCCAGTACGCAACCTCTCAGTGATTTGCTGGCATTACGACAATTTTTAACCGGCCAAGGCCTGTTTGCTTTCTTTGATGCGCCCTGGATACCCGTCTATGTCGGCTTACTGTTTCTGTTTCACAGCAGCTTTGGCTATGTTGCCATTGCCTCTGCGGTATTATTGATCCTGCTGGCTATCTGGAATGAAAAAGCCACGCATGATGATCTGGAACAAGCCAATCGTGTTTCTGTAGAAAGTGCCAACATTACCTCACGCAACCTGCGTAACGCTGAAATCGTTCATGCCCTAGGCATGTTACCTGCCCTTCTATCGCGCTGGAAAGAAAAACAACAAAACCTGATTATCCTGCAAGCCAAAGCCAGCAATAAAGCCGGATTAATCGCCGCCTTATCAAAAACCTATCGGCTGACCATACAATCGTTAATTCTAGGTCTTGGTGCATGGTTAGCCATAGACCGGCAAATTACGCCTGGCTTGATGATCGGTGGTTCCATTTTATTAGGTCGTGCTTTAGCACCTATCGATTTAATGATCGGTAGCTGGAAACAGTTTTTAAGTGCCCGCACCGCTTACGAGCGTCTTAACACCTTGCTGGCGCAATTCCCCGCCGAAGCCGAACGTATGCCATTACCGGCTCCCAAAGGCGCATTACGTGCCGAGCAAGCCGTTGTCGTACCCCCAGGTTCCAGAACTGCCGTGGTGAAAGG
>NZ_FUKJ01000001.1 GCF_900163745.1 Crenothrix polyspora | reverse complement strand
CGAGAGAATCACTTTAATCGCTTGCCGATACCATTACTGATCAAATGATATTTTCCTTGGAGAACGCAATGACGGATGATGAATTAAAAGCCTTGGTTGCAAGTCTTGTTGTTGCACAAAAAATAACGGATAAAAAAATCGCTGATTTATTTATTGCACAAAAGGCAACTGATGAGCAAATAAATCGCAACAGTAACATGTTGACAGAAGATCTCAATCGTATGGGTATTACGTTGGGCAGCATAGAACAAGATGAGAGCGATATCGCGAAAGAATTCTTTTCGCAATGCCTATTAAAAGACAATCATCTGGGCAGTATCCACTTTGATGATATGGCAAAAAACATGGAAAAGCATCGTTGCCAAATTCAGGAAGAATATCATTTAGTCATGAGCAATGCTGATGCCATCGGTATTGTTGAAGTGAGATACAAAGCCCATATCAACGATCTGGATAAATTAGATCGCAAGATGAAGCACTTTAAACAGCTGTTTCCAATCTATCAAAATTTTAAGCAATACGGTGCGATTGCATCATTCCACATTAACGACGATGCTAAAGAAGAAGCGTTAAAACGCGGTTATTTTGTTTTGCAACGCAGTGGTGATGTGGTTCATACCGAAAGTAGCGAGCATTTGAGGGTGTTGTAATCTGGATAAAATACTTAATTTCCAAACTGTTTTACAATTGTGCTTAAATTTACCCAGATACCAATACCTGCTAAACTTGACCCCAACATTAGCGGGGAATCCATCATGAATACACTCAGAAACCCTATTTTACATGAAGTGCCCAGCTTGATATTAAAAGCCTACTGACACTCCAATCCATAGTTGCAGCACTAAAAGCGCGGTAGCCTGTGGTTTAAAACCACCGACTTTCAGTCGGCGGCTTAGTCCGCCGATAGTTAATCCACCAGCTTTTAGCTGGTGGTTGTTGGGTATTTCAATGGTTTCATTAACGACGAGCGGATTGATGAGTTGTTCAGCAATTAAGTAACGAAATATTTTTACCACCGTTTTAAAATGCAAGGGAGTAATAAAGTTATGAAAGTCGCTATAGAGCTACCAGACGAATTAGGTAAGCAGTTTTTGCAACAGGCTAATGTTAAGTTTTTCATACAAGAAGCTGTAAAAAAAATGCTGTTAGAACAAAAACAAGCAATAGAGCACATAGGATATGCCATGTCGTCTATTCCGAATTCGGTGAGTTTAGCTGATGAATTAATGCTAGAAAGGCGATTAGAAGCCAAAAAAGAGCAACAGGAAAATGAATAATGATATTAGATGCTTCTGCATTATTGGCTTATTTACAACAAGAAAAGGGGAGTGCGCAGGTTGAGGATATATTGCCAATAGCATTTATCTCAACGGTAAACTGGTGTGAAGTTATTCAAAAACTACGCGTCAGGTCAGTTGATGTTGGTTTGGTCAGTAAGAATTTAGAGATTCTGGGACTTAAGATTATCTCTTTTAGTCGAGAGCATGCCGAAAAAGCAAGCGAATTGTATCAACTTACATCACCCTTCGGTTTGTCTTTAGGGGATAGAGCTTGCTTAGCAACGGGATTGGTTGAAAATATGCCTGTTGTAACCGCTGATAAGGTATGGCAAGAACTGCCTTTATCTTTAGCAATTAAATTAATTCGTTAAGTCCGTAAGACAGTTTCGCGCAAGCAAACCGCCATAAACGGTGCAGACAGAGTTGATTGTTACTTGGGTTTTTCAAGTTATTTTACAATTGTGCTTAAGTTTACCCAGATACTAACACCTGCTAAACTTAACCCCAACATTAGCAGGGAATCCATCATGAATACACTCAGAAACCCTATTTTACAGGAAGTGGCTCAGCTTGATATTAAAAGTCTACTGACACTCCAATCCATAGTTGCAGCACTAAAAAAAACAACTGTGTCTTCTTATCAACGGGGTACAGGTGCCGCTAGTTGCCGTAAGGCTTTGGCTGGCTTGCAAGACAGTCTAAGCCAAACCATCATCGAAGAACGAGAAGATCGATTGTGAACTTGTTTTTCGACACATCGGCACTGGTAAAATATTTTCACCCTGAAGTCGGTACAGCACACGTTATCGAATTGATAGAGAATACAGTTCACTAAATCAGGTAAGCCTTTTGATCCGACACTGCTGTTTAATTTTACTTGCTTTACTTTCGGAAAGACGGTATCTGAACTTGTCGAAGGATGGACGGTGTGCCGCTCATGGTTCGACAGACTCACCATTTATGCCCTATAGGGTACGAACGGATTAACCTATACTGTCCCGCCTTAAATTGGTAGCCAGTTATTTCATGCGAGTTCCTAAATGAGACTTTCAACTTTAATTTCAGGTAACGATTAAACATGGACACAGACAAAGAAAAAAAACTGACAACATGGCTTATAGAGCATACAGAAGTTGAAATGGCTATTTTATTTGGCTCTTATGCTAAAGGAACCGAAAATAACCACAGTGATATAGACCTGGCCATCCAACTTTCGTCAGGCAAAACAATACAGGCTGAACAAAAATTGAATTACCTCACACAACTCGTAAAACTATTAGAAACGGATATTGATTTGATTGATTTAAGAAAAGTAGGACAGCCGTTATTAGCTCAAATCATAAAATATGGCGAACAATTAAAAGGTCAACAAGCGCACTATATTGAATTAGCCATAAAAAATATCAATACCACACAGGATTTTATGCCTTATATTGAGCGCATGATGACGGAAAGAAGAAAGCGCTGGTTAACCAATGGATAGCATCGTATTGGCTAAAAAAATTGATTCTATTTTAAGGTGCCTAAATAGAATTCAGCAACGTCTGCCCCAAACAGAAGCTGAGTTTATAAAAGATTATGACGCCCAAGATGTGGTCGTGCTCAATTTAACGCGTGCCATACAAATGAATGTTGATATTGCCACGCATATACTTGCCAATACCAACCTAGCTGTTCCAACAACGATGGCGGAAGCCTTTACTCGTTTAGAGCGTTTAAATATTTTAACGCCCGATATCGCCGATAAAATGCGCAGGTCAATTGGTTATCGTAATGTGGCTGTCCATAACTATGACGATATTGATTTAACCATCACTTATAAAATAGCGAGTAATCATTTAGGTGACTTTAAGGACTATATTAAACAAATTATAAGTTCTCAGTCTCAATTTCGGTAAATGGCCCTAATTATGATCAGGCAGAATCTTGACAGCTTATGCGACTCAGTGAAATAGAACATCAGCTCATACGGCAAGCAATTATCGACATCGACCCTGAAGCAGATATTTATTTGTTTGGTTCAAGGACTAATGACCATGCTAAAGGTGGCGATATTGACGTGTTGGTTATCTCCAAAAAAATCAGCTTAATAGATAAGTTGACCATATTGGCAAAACTGCATCTGAGGCTAGGGGAACAGAAAATTGATTTAGTGGTGTTTCCCGATCTGACTCGACCTTTTGCACGCATTGCCCAACAAGGCGGAATAGCTTTATGAAAACTGACAAGCTGCTTTTACTGCAAGAAGGACTAACGCATCTGGAGCAAGCAGCCACCCATTTGACGTTTTCCCTGAATCGAACCCAGGCCATTATCCACTAGGAAAACTGGATGCCTAACGAGCTTGAACGACTGGAATCTCTTAGTAGCCGTTTTGCTCGTCTTTCAGATCTTTTGACACAAAAAATGATGCGCCTGATTGATGAACTCGAATTGACACCGGATGGTACGCTGCTAGACAGAATCCAACGCGCAGAAAAGCGTGGCTGGGTTGAATCTGCTAGTTATCTGTTGCAAATCCGCGAACTTAGAAACCTGATTGCCCATGAATATGCTGCCGACAGAATGTCGGAAATCTATCAGGCTGTGGCAACATTAACGCCAACCTTGCTGGCAATTGTGCCGAAAGTCATAGCACATGCACAACAGCTTGCACAACAATACGCCCAAGTGGGCAAAAACAAGTAGTTAGAAGGTATATTGCGTAAATATTCGCACCATCCCTAGATAAAATTAGCGATATAACTGTCTAAGCGACATCAAGCC
>NZ_FUKJ01000382.1 GCF_900163745.1 Crenothrix polyspora | reverse complement strand
TACACCGATCACATCGTCGGCTTCGACATCGGGCACCATAATCAGCGGCAAGCCCATCGTGCGGATGATTTCATGCAGCGGCGCTATTTGTACGCGCAAATCATCCGGCATGGGAGGCCGGTGGGCTTTGTATTGCTCGTATAAGTCGTTGCGAAAGGTTTTGCCGGGTGCATCAAATACTACGGTAATGTAATCGCTATGATAGTCAGCAATGAGTTTACGCAGCATATTGGTCACACCGTGTATGGCATTGGTCGGCAAACCTTTAGGGCTGGTTAAAGGGGGAACCGCATGGAAGGCACGAAATAAAAAAGACGAACCATCCACCAAAATCAGGCGTTGTTGTGTGTTTTCAGGCATGTATAAAGATTCAGGGTTAAGGGTTCAGGGCGCGTATTATATTTTGCGTTTCACATCAGTAATATGAGGGAGTTGACCTATTTTACTCAGGACTTGGCTTAATTGGTTGATATTTTCCACCTGTATGGTTAACTCCAGCGTTGCGGAAAAATCTGCATGGGTATTGAGCGCGGCATGGCTGATATGAATTTTGGCATGCGTTAAAATCTGCGAAACATCGTTTAACAAATTATGGCCATTAAACGCATGGATACTGACCGGTATGGCAAAACTGGATTTTTGCTGGGTCCATGCAACTGAAATAAGCTGTGCCTGTTTTTCTGCTGCCAGATGCACGATGTTATCGCAGTCTTGCTTGTGTACGGTAATGCCTTTGTGATGGGAAATATAGCCAATAATGGCATCACCCTGCACCGGTTTGCAGCACAGTGCGAAAGAGGTCAATACGTTATCAATGCCATCTACCGCAATGACCGATTTTACCGGTGTTGTTGACGCTTTGGTTTTTGGTAGAACAACCGAAGCCGTTTCCAGCTCGGGAATTTTAAAAAAAGCCGCCAGCTGACGATTGTTAATATCGCTACGGCCTATGGCTTCCAGTAATTTGTCGCTGTCGGGTTGATGAAAATGTTTCGCCAGTTCATTTAAGTTAGCGGTTTTTAGCCCCAATCGTTGCAATTCTTTATCCAGAATATTTTTACCGGCGGCCATATTGTCGACTTGTTGCTGATTTTTAAACCAGCTTTTCACCTTGCTAATGGCACGCGACGATTTTAAATACCCCAGATGTGGATCAATCCAGTTATGGTTCGGGCCGCCTGATTTTGTAGTGAGTATTTCAATACGCTCACCCGATTTTAAAGCATAAGTAAGCGGCACGATGCGTCCGTTGACTTTCGCTCCCCGGCAACGATGGCCGATGTCACTGTGGATGGCATAAGCAAAATCCAGCGGTGTCGAACCCTTAATCAAATCCAACAGCTTGCCTTTTGGGGTCAGCACATAAACACGGTCATGAAATAATTCGCTTTGGAAACTGTCAGCCAGGGTGTCGTCGGGATTTTCTTCCAGCAATTTACGCAGCTGGGTGATATTTTTTTCCAGCGCTGAATTTTGTTTGCCACCTTCTTTATAAGACCAATGCGCGGCAACGCCCAGTTCGGCAAAATCGTGCATATCCTGGGTGCGAATTTGCACTTCGATGCGATTGCCCAGCGTATCCAAAATAACGGTATGCAGCGACTGGTAACCGTTTTCTTTTGGGTTGGCGATATAATCGTCAAATTCTTTGGGAATGTATTGCCAAAGACTATGCACTATACCCAGCACGGTATAGCATTCCGTTAAATTATTGACAATAACCCGCACCGCCAGCAGATCGTACAGCTCATCAATATCCAGTTGCTTACGCTGCATTTTTTTCCATATGCTGTAAATATGCTTGGGACGGCCACTGATTTCACTGCGTATTGATTCATCCGCCAGCTTGCTGTGCAGCAGATCAATAAAGCTATCAATGCACAGCTCACGCTGTATACGATTATTGGCCAGTGACTTGGCAATACTACGGTAGGCTTGCGGGTTTAAATACCGAAACCCCAAATCTTCCAGTTCCCATTTGAGCTGGTGTATGCCAAGGCGATTGGTAATGGGCGCATAGATGTCCAAGGTTTCCTGCGCTATGAACAACTGGGTTTCGTGAGGCTCTCTCGCTAAACCCCGTAAACGCAGCGTGCGATACGCCAGCTTGATTAACACGGCGCGAATATCCTGGGTCATGGATAGCAACATGCGCCGTAGCGTTTCTGTCTGATTGGGTTGGCGAGTCATCTCTGGAGAGTAAACGCTAGATCGATTTAGAGAATTAACGTTATCAACCAGGGTTGCTACTTTTGTACCAAACAGCTTGGCAATATCAAGCTTGGGGCTAAGCTTGGCCAAACGGGGATCGCTTAACAAGGCTGCCAGTACAGTGTTTAAATCGAC
>NZ_FUKJ01000138.1 GCF_900163745.1 Crenothrix polyspora | reverse complement strand
CAGGCCGCAGAAATCGGGAGAATCCATAAAAAGGCAGCTTGATTTTTGGCTATGGTGTTGATGAAAAGATTAGAATTATTACAATATTTAATGCGTAATGGTGCGGTGATATTGCGAGAAGCTAGTCGCCACACTATTGTTGAATGCCGTGGCCTCAAAACACAAGTGCCTAGACACCGCGAGATTGTGGATGAATTGGCGCGGAAGATTTGCAAAGATTTAGGATTACCTTTTGTGAGATAAATGATGAAATATCGTGCGATGCTAAAACAAGTAGATGGATGGTGGATAGGTTGGCTTATTGATTTACCTGGTGTTAATGCCCAGGAAAAAACTAAGGAGGCCTGTTTGCAATCCTTACAAATTGGTGCTCAGGATATGTTGTCGACACCGGTTACTTTTGAAGAAAACACCATAATGGCAATTATCGAAATTCCTGAGGCTGCATAACCCGTAAGATGATTAGTTACACGTTGCCAAGCAATGACTGGCAACGGGGTTTTTACAATTTTTAGACCATGAGCCACAACCCAAATTTTGAGTGTAGCAATGTGCCATCTTTCCAGCTAATCAATGGTTTTTTGGCACATAAGCAATGCCTAATGTGTCCGCTATAGCTAACAAGCGTTTATCGCGTGTCCAAATTTGTGCATCGTTAATAATACTTGCCGCCAACAGATGCACGTCAATATAGCCAATGCCGCGCCCCATTAACTGATGCTGATCTATAAAATATAATACCTCAGCTTCATTAGCTGCGGGACAAGAGGGTAAGTCATTGAGCAAACTTAAAATTTCCTGCCGATTTTTCAAGTTTCCACAAGCCAGTTCACCAATAATCCACGGATGAATACAAATCAAATCCGATGCCAATAAATTCAACAACGGACTATCTACGCCACGCAAATGGTCAATCCATAGCGAGGTATCAACTAATATCACAGAATCGACTCGCGCTGCCGTGGAATATCTTGCATTTGGCTTTCGCTACCTGCTAATTTTGCGAGCCGCCTAGCGCTTTCCCGCTGAATTAACGCATTCAAAGCTTCACGAACCAAAGCGTTTCGTTCTTGCAGGCCACTGAGAGCCTGCGCTTTTAATACAAGGGCATCGTCAAGATTAATTGTCGTTCTCATTATTCGCTCCAAAAGTTGAGTACATCTATTTTGGCATCAAATAGTGTTAAAATCCAGCATTACGCTTGTTGCCAAATACTGTTTGGCAATGGAATTTTGGCCACAACTTAATAGATCATGCTTGATACACATCATCATGACTACCCACATTCACCAAAATAATTTCCTTTTCAGTAATAATCATTTCCAAAGTTATTCGATAATTGAGATTAATCGATACTGAATGCAAAGCCGCCAACTTACCTTTTAACGGGTGAAGCCGCAGTGATGGATGATAAGGATTTTGAGCCAATAAAAGCAATGTTCTGCGATACGGTTCTTTTAACTCAGGATGCTGCTTGGCAAAACGCTTGGCGCGTTTTTTATAACTGTCAGTAAAAACTAAGGTGTAACTCATTCGTCAAATAACTCATTAACATGTTCTTCAATGCTATTTTTACTGAATCGACCTGCTGCAACATCTTGCTGTGTCTCATAAAATGCGGCTTCCAACTCCATTTCCCGCAAATAATGGTAATGCGCCATCTTCATCACCACAAAGCTTTCCTTACCACGTACGGTAATAACAACTTCTGGTTGAATACTTAAGCTTTCTTCCAAACAGGCAATGCCTTTGGTTTTTAAATCGTTAGCTGTAATCATATTAAATAACCTTATTAATCGTACGGTTAAGTATAGGGTTAGGCGAGCTATTAATCAATAAAATGACTGTTGCCAAGCATTGTTTGGCAACGTGGTAATCTATCCACTAAAATACGAAATCTAAATTTTGCCAAAAATAAGGTGGGAATATGTCAATTTCAAGTGAAGTCATCTTACACAATGCACTGACCTTACCCGCAGTAGAGCGAGTAAAAATTATAGATCAACTCCTATCCAGCTTAGATGAAGCAGATACCCGACTAGATGCAAAATGGGCTGAAGAAGCTGAAACACGACTTGATGCCTTTGAGCGGGGTGAAATCCGAAGCATTCCGCTTGAAGATATTTTGGCGCGTTACCAGAGGGCTAAATGAAGGTCTCTTTTCTTGAACCTGCCGAAAAAGAATTACAGGAAGCCATTGATTATTACCAAGAGCAGCGGCAAGGCTTGGGTGATGAGTTTTTAGTGGAAATCTTACTGACGCTAGATCATATCGAAATGCACCCACAGGCATGGCCACAACTGTCAAAAAGAACGCGGCGTTGTCGCACTCGCCGATTTCCTTACGGTGTTGTATATCGCTTACAGGATGACGGTATTCTTGTGGTAGCAGTTTCGCATTTACACCGTAAGCCGCTGTATTGGTTGAATCGGCTCACAGATTGAAACTAGCTAAATTCGTAAGGTGATTTTACGTCAACGCAATAAGATAAGCTGCACGTTACCAAACCCTGTTTAGTAACGTGGTTTACCTATCCATCAATACGGCGTGCATTTGTGTTGCCCACGACAATAAAGCCAAGCTGAACACAACAATTACTGGTACAGCCATACTTGACAATACCACCCTTCGTAATTACAGTGTGACCACTGCCCAATATTTTTAAAGCCCCCCTTATGAAAACGCGTATCGTTAAAATCGGTAACTCCCAAGGTATTCGTATCCCTAAAATTTTCCTTCAACAAAGTGGCATGACCGACGAAGTTGAGATCGAAATCAGGGACGGCCAAATTGTCATCTCCCCACTAAATCAGCCAAGAGCGCTGTGGGAGCAAGCGTTTCGTGAAATGGCAAACCTAAACCACGACACGTTAATTGAAGGCGACATAACCGGCCAAACCGTTTGGGATAACGAAGAATGGATTTGGTAATGCAGCGTTTCGATATTTACCTGGTCAGCCTTGATCCAACAATTGGCAGTGAAATCCAAAAAACACGGCCTTGCGTAATTGTCTCTCCCAACGAAATGAACCGATTTATTCGAACTGTCATCATTGCCCCCATGACGACAGCAAGCAAAATGTATCCAACACGGGTGTCTTGTAGTTTTGAAGACAAAAAAGGCTTGATTGTT
Organism: Crenothrix polyspora; assembly: GCF_900163745.1. Lineage (GTDB taxonomy): Bacteria > Pseudomonadota > Gammaproteobacteria > Methylococcales > Methylomonadaceae > Crenothrix > Crenothrix polyspora_B. The sequence continues at coordinate 1,391 of NZ_FUKJ01000138.1, read as the reverse complement.
CTTGACCAAATTCGTACCGTTGACAAAACACGGTTAGTCAAAAAAATGGGACAACTTAATGACGAAACCCGAAAACAGGTATTGGCAACACTGGCTGAAATGTTTGCCGAATAGCGATATGCAGAATAACCTCGATGAATAAAGAACCGATCATTGAATCCATCGGCAATGTGTTTACTGATCTCGGCTTTTCCTCGGAAGAAGCCACCTTATTGGCGATGCGTGCTGAATTAATGACCAAATTACGCGAAACCATTGTCGAAAAGGGCTGGACACAAATTCAGGCAACTGAGCATCGGGCAGTCCCGTATGCCTGATTTCGTCTGGCAGCTTAAACCGGTATTACACCCCGTTGCCAAACACTGTTTGGCAACGGGGCTTTAACCCGCCAGCGACCAAAAAACACGATAAAAGCACAAAGCGATTATGGGCGAGCGGTAATTCCATCTGCACATGCGTGGTAAGGCCGAACAGTAACAACCACCTCAACATCTTGATCGAGGCGACCAAGAATTGTCATAAGGCGGTCAATAGTAAAGCGATCAAGCTTGGTTTTGCGGATGCGCGAAAAATCGGCGGCGGCAATGCCTGTCAGCTCTTCTGCTTTACGTGCCGTAAGGGGACGGACATCCATCACGCCAATAATTTCAGCAGCCAACAACGCCTTCAGTTGTTCAACAGCCGCATTAGGGCGGCCAAAATCGGCAAAAACGTTGCCACTCCCACGGATAATTTCAACAACTTCATCATTCATCGCAATAACTCCTTCAATCGTTTCAAGCGCTCATGGACAAGGTCTATTTCATGCTTCGGTGTTTTGATACCCTGTGTTGATTTCTTTTGAAAAGCATGAATCACCCATACGTCATCACCAATCTGCACAGCGTAAACAACACGAAAAGCATCCCCACGATGACGCAGAACAATTTCCATGACACCTTTGTCAAAATTTTTTAATGGCTTGGCATGATCGGCTATGCGACCTTCGGCTGCAACCGTAAGTGCGCGAAGTGCGTCGGTTTGCACGGATTCAGGGAAGTCTTCAAAGTCTTTTCGTGCAGCCCTGATCCATGAAATTGGCCGAGTCATTGCCGCCATAAGCTACTCTTTTGCTAAGGTTGTCATATTTTCCAATATTGTACGCTGGTTACATTGAGTGTGCATCGTTCGGAATTAATGCCACATACAGCGTTTTCATATCAGGTAAATAACATTAATTATTTTATCAGTGGAGTAAAAACCTAGGTTTTTACTCCATCAAATATAACTAATCGATACTGAAAACGCTGTATTTATCCACGGAAAGCACAAAAAACACGAAAGAACATAGTTGTGTTATTGCTTTATTTTCGTGCCTTTCGTGTTTTTCGTGGACAATTAACCGGATAACA
>NZ_FUKJ01000212.1 GCF_900163745.1 Crenothrix polyspora | reverse complement strand
GCAAAATATCCGTAAAGCAGCGTAATGTAAATGGCAAGTCCCCCCGCACTTTTAATCACACCCTTAGGCAACGGCCATATCGCCATTGATGCCACCGTGGGCAATGGTCACGACACAGTCTTTCTGGCTCAGAACGTTGCTCCTAATGGACATGTTTACGGTTTCGACATTCAACAGGCCGCCCTCGATACCAGCCTGGAAAAATGCCGACAACAGCAACTGTCTGCCTGCGTTTCTATATTTCAGAGCAGTCATGCCGACATGGCCGAAAAAATCCCCAGGCCATTGCACGGAAAAATCAACGCCATCATGTTCAATTTAGGCTATTTACCCGGTGGCGATAAACAGATCATTACCCAAACAGCATCCACAGTAGCGGCACTTTCGGTTGCCAGCCAATTACTGTCGGTTAATGGCATTATGACTATCTTGGCTTATCCTGGCCATTTAGGCGGGGATGTAGAAACTGAAGCGGTTAAACAATGGACTGAACAATTGCCGGCAGATCATTTTGCAGTACGTGTGATTAACAGTGCAGAAGCATCACTGCCTGCTCCCAGGCTTTTTGTGATTAACAAAATTGACGACAGCTTACCGAATTTAACAGTAGCTTAATTACATTTGATTAATGTAAGTGTACGATATACAGGTGATATTAAAAAAGTATTGAAATCAAGTCCACACAAAAAAGACCAAGCAGGATTTATTATGAAAGAATATGACTCGGTACGTAAGCAATTATTTGAGATGCTGGAAGAACTTGACGAGCGTCTTGGCAAAATTACCGCTGACGTTCAGCATATTGATGAGCCGCTGGCACAAGATTTTGAAGAACAGGCCACCCAAACTGAAAATGACGAAGTGCTGGATTTTTTAGGCAATTCCGCACGAATAGAGCGGAAAATGATTACCCAAGCCCTCGCCCGCATTGATAAAGGTGAATACGGTATTTGTGAACTATGCGGCGAGACTATCAGTCACGAACGTTTAAAAGCTATCCCTCATGCCAGTATGTGCATTAAATGCGCTAGTCAACCAGGATGTTAATGCCGCATCTGTTATTCTTGTGATAACAAAGTAACAGTAATTTTGTATCTTTGCTTACCCAAAATTACGTAAACTCTAGTCGTGCTAAGCACTAGTACTTTTGTCTCTATAGTTTTTCAGATAAATAACTTCCATTTTGCAAAAATAAAGTTAATTTTAATCAGTGTGTTATAGAGAAATCAGTGGAAGTTATTTATCTGAAAGTCTATACATGACAATTTAGCGAAAGCGATCCGAGTAAAGTACAGAGAAATATCCAAAACTTGGGGTTAACAAGAGGTAAGTTGTGTGGTGGCTTGTGAACTGATTTCACTATCTGCTTTCAGGCAGTTAGCAATCAGATTTTGTGCAAAAAAATTGTAATCCGTGATACTAGAAGTAACACTGATTATCGAAGCATGGAGATGATTATTCAGCGTTTTATCAGCTTAAACTGATAGTATGTTACTATTGTCACTCTAGTTTTCATTATGTCCCCTGTATGACCAGTTCCCCCGAACCTACCCAATTGATTGATCGTTTTGGTAGGGCTGTGACTTATTTAAGAATCTCCATCACCGATCGTTGTGATTTTCGCTGTGTGTACTGCATGGCCGAAGACATGACCTTTCTACCGCGCAACCAGATTTTATCGCTGGAAGAAATTTATACGCTAGCGAAAGCATTTACCGAACTGGGCGTGACAAAAATCAGAATAACCGGTGGCGAACCGCTGGTCAGAAAAGGTGCGCTGGAGCTAATGCAGCAGATGGGCAGCATTGAAAGCTTACACGAATTGGTGATAACCACCAATGGCTCTCAGCTTGAAACCATGGCAGAGCCGTTAAAAAAAGCCGGTATCAAACGCATTAACATCAGCCTGGATACGTTGGATGCTGACAAATTTAAAGCCATCACCCGCACAGGTGATTTACACCAAGTTTTGCGTGGTATTACAGCGGCTAAAGTCGCTGGATTTGAGCGCATCAAGCTCAATGCAGTTATCCTAAAAAACCGAAATCATGCGGAAGTGACCGATCTCGTGCAGTTCGCTGTCGATCAGGGCATTGATATTAGTTTTATTGAGGAAATGCCGCTCGGTATTGTCGAGCAACATAATCGCTCTGAGTCGTATTACTCTAGCGATTTGATCAAAGCTGATCTGGCTGAAAAATTTTCCTTACTCGCCAGTACCGAAAAAACCGGCGGCCCATCGGATTATTTTAAAGTAGCCGATACGCAAACGCGCGTTGGCTTTATTTCGCCACACAGTGCTAACTTTTGCAGTACCTGCAATCGCGTACGTTTGACTGTTGAAGGACGCTTATTGCTTTGCTTGGGCAATGAGCATTCTGTTGATTTAAAACACGTCATGCGTACCCATCCAAATGACATGATGGCCTTAAAACAAGCCATTATTGATGCCATGCGGATTAAACCCGAAAAACATGAGTTTAATATCCACGAGCAGCCCGTTATATTGCGACACATGAATATGACCGGCGGATAATATTTACCTGATACAGCGTTGTTTCAGTAAATATTGTTTCCCGTTTTTCTAACTATCGAAACGTGGCACTAACCGGTTAATCACAGACCGAATTGCCACGTCTTCCAATTCTCCATTCATTTAGCTCATAAAGGTTTTCTTTCATGTCTTTTTCAAAACTGGGTTTAATTCAGGAACTTCTTAAAGCTGTCGCCGAACAAGGTTACACCACCCCTACCCCCGTACAACAACAAACGATTCCACTTATTCTGGAAGGGCGAGATGTACTGGCCGGCGCACAAACCGGTACTGGCAAAACCGCCAGTTTTACCTTGCCGTTACTCCAATTGCTAACGGCTTCGACAAAGGTACACCATACCTCACGTCCGGTACGTGCCGTCATTTTAACGCCCACCCGCGAGCTGGCCGCCCAGGTTCATGACAACGTCAATATTTATGGACAAAATTTGGCATTACGCGCCGAAGTCATTGTCGGTGGTGCAAGCATCATGATGCAAACCCGTAATCTGCGTAAAGGCTGCGATATTATCGTCGCTACGCCGGGTCGGTTGATCGATCATATCCAGCAAAGAAACGTCAATCTGAGCCAAGTGGAAATACTGGTACTGGATGAAGCTGATCGTATGCTGGATATGGGATTTTTACCGGCTATCCGCCAGATCATGAGCTCGCTACCCAAGCAACGACAAAGTTTGTTGTTTTCTGCGACCGTGCCCAATGCCATTAAAACCCTGGCCGCAACGGTACTGAATAACCCCGTCGAGGTTGCCGTCGCCAAGCAAAATGCCACCGCTGACAACATATCCGAGCGCGTTTACGGCATTAACCGCGAAGATAAACGCGCGTTATTATCGTATTTAATCGGCAGTAATAACTGGCAACAAGTGCTGGTGTTTGTCCGCACCAAACACGGTGCTGATCGTCTGGAAAAACAACTGATTCAAGACGGCATACGCAGCACTGCCTTACATGGCGACAAAAGCCAAGGCGCACGTAACAAAGCTCTGGAGTATTTTAAAACCGGTAAAGCTACTGTGATGGTAGCAACCGATGTCGCAGCACGCGGCCTGGATATTGATGATTTACCGCACGTCGTTAACTTTGATCTGCCGCAGGTGCCTGAAGATTATGTACACCGTATTGGTCGTACAGGACGGGCAGGTGCGAAGGGTGAAGCGTTATCGCTGGTGTGCCCGGACGAGGCGCATTTATTAGTGGAAATTGAAAAAATCCTGAAACGCTCAATACCGCGTGTTGCCGATACCGGCTATGAACCGGTCTCGCTCAAGGTGATCGATGCCCCCAGAAAGCAACCCGCCAAACCAAACGGTAAGAAAGACTTACGGCACAGTAAAAAACCCAGTGACCGTAATGCCAGAGCCGCTGCACATAAATACGATGATGCTAAAAGACCCCAGCGTTCTAAACCACAGGCATCATGTAGTCGTTAGCTTTTACTGATCCCAGATTATAGGGGGTTTCCTTAAAGCCCCAACCAATTCTGGGGTTTTAAATACATATCGTACAACAAAGCTTCTGGTGTCCCCGCTTCGGGATGCCAGTTGTAACGCCAATGTGCAACAGGTGGCATAGACATTAAAATGGATTCAGTTCTACCGCCCGACTGCAAGCCGAATAAAGTCCCCCGATCATAAACCAGATTAAATTCCACATAACGACCTCTGCGGTAAAGCTGGAAATCACGCTCTCTTTCGCCATACGGTGTGTTTTTACGTTTCTGGACAATCGGTAAATAAGCATCAATATAATGATTACCAACACTTTGCATAAACGCAAAACACTGCTCGAAACCCCATTCATTCAAATCATCAAAAAACAAGCCGCCTACACCACGCGTTTCCTTACGGTGTTTAAGATAAAAATATTCATCGCACCATTTTTTATACATTAAATAAACATCTTCACCAAACGGCTGACAGGCAGTACGTGCCGTTTGATGCCAATGCAGGACATCTTCCTTAAAGGGATAATAAGGCGTTAAATCAAAGCCGCCACCCACCCACCAGATCGTCGGCTCACCGTCTTTTTTTGCGATGAACATCCGAACATTAGCGTGCGATGTCGGCACATAAGGATTATTAGGGTGAATCACCAGTGAAACGCCCATTGCCTCAAATTCCCGATTGGCCAGTTCAGGACGTTTTTCAGTCGCTGACGGCGGCAACTTAAAACCCGAAACATGGGAGAAATTTACCCCGCCCTGTTCAAAAACCTGACCATTGGCAATAACACGCGTTCGCCCCCCCCCACCTTCCACACGTTGCCACAAATCCTCAATAAATCGTGCTTCCGGCTCTTCGCCTTGCAAGCTGTTACAAATGCTATCTTGTAAGCTGAGTAAATAATGTCTTACCCGGTCAATATTGTTATCCATAAGCCTGTGTGGTTTGTTGTATTTAAATTAAGGGCGTAAAAGTAAATAATATCATTTCTAGCGGTATTTGGTTCATGCGCCAAGATTAGCCTGAAAAAATCTACGCGAATTGATTTGCATCAAATTACCCTGGATCTGAGTGATGACTATCGCTTGGTTGTATAATTAATCATTTTCAGCCACTACGCATAAATCCCATGTCCACCGTTAATTCCGATAAACTTTCCAGTGCCCGTTTTGCACAAGCCACCAATGCGTTTGTTGAAGTCTTCACCGCTTCTGTTGATTTTGATAAACGTATGGCCGAACAAGATATACAAGGCTCCATCGCTCATGCCACCATGCTCAGTGCCTGCGGCATTTTAACCGGACAGGAATGTGATGCCATTATCGAGGGCTTGAGCCGAATCCGCCAGGAAATCGGCAGCGGTCAATTTACCTGGTCGATCAAGCAGGAAGATGTCCACATGAACATCGAAGCCCGCTTAACCGATTTGATCGGCATTGCCGGTAAAAAACTGCACACCGGACGCTCACGTAATGACCAGGTCGCCACCGATATTCGTCTATACCTGCGTAGCGAAATCAGCCATATTAGCGATCAACTGATCCGTCTGCAAACCGCCATTTTAAACCTGGCCGAACAAACTGCCGACACCATTATGCCCGGCTTTACCCATTTACAGGTGGCGCAACCCATCACCTTTGGCCATCACCTGATGGCGTGGTTTGAAATGCTTAACCGCGACCATGAACGTCTGCAAGATTGCTGTAAACGCATCAACATTATGCCATTAGGCGCGGCGGCGCTCGCTGGCACCAGTTATCCAATTAACCGCTTTATGACCGCAGAACTGCTTGGTTTTAGCCGTCCTTCGGCCAATTCACTGGATTCGGTCAGTGACAGGGATTTTGCGATTGAATTTACCGCTGCCGCCAGTCTTATCATGATGCACTTGTCGCGGTTTTCGGAAGAATTGATTCTCTGGTCTAGCGCCCAGTTTGATTTTATCGACATCCCGGATGCGTTTTGTACTGGTTCATCCATCATGCCACAAAAGAAAAATCCCGATGTACCAGAATTGGTGCGCGGTAAATCCGGTCGCGTCACAGGGCATTTGGTATCGCTATTGATGCTGATGAAAAGCCAGCCACTCGCCTACAACAAAGACAATCAGGAAGATAAAGAACCGTTGTTTGATACGGTCGATACCGTCATCAACTGCCTACGTGCTTATGCCGATATGATGCCGCATATTACGCCCAAAAAAGCCAATATGTACACATCAGCAAAACGTGGCTTTGCAACGGCAACCGATCTGGCGGATTATCTGGTACGTAAAGGTATGGCGTTCCGTGATGCCCATGAGGTGGTGGGCTTGGCGGTACGTTTGGGTGTTGATACGGGGCGTGATTTATCGGAAATCGCGCTAACTGAGTTACAGCAGTTTTCCAGCCTGATTAGTGACGATGTTTTTGAATACTTGACTTTAGAAGGCTCGGTGGCTGCGCGTAGCCATATTGGCGGCACTGCACCTGATACGGTGAGAGCGGCTATTGATACAGCGCGAAAGAATCTGACAGACGCGTCTAAAAACCAGTAATGGTCAGATTAGATTTGAACAACTACAGATAAAGCGATTACTGAAATATCCCAGGACGGGGCTTGCAAGCCCCGTCCTGTTTTAGCGGATTACATTACCCTAAAAGTGCAGCTATTAGCCGTATTCACAGCTATCATCCATATTGAAGTACTTGCCCTTAGTTTTTCTGCCTTTATTGCCATGATTATGGTCATGGTCATTATGTAAGCCATCGTTGTCATTGTCGTCATCGTCAAAATCTGAGATACCGTCGTTGTCATTGTCCTCATCTTCATCGTCTGGGATACCGTCGCTGTCGATGTCATCACAGCTGATTTTTTCATCACTGTCAGCAACACCGTCATTATCGCTGTCGGCATCGATATCGTCAGCGATACCGTCATTGTCATCATCCGTATCGTTAACATCGGTCACGCCGTCATCGTCATCATCGACATCTGTTATATCGGTAACGCCATCGTTGTCATCATCGGTATCTGCGCTATCGTCGATACCATCTTCGTCCTCATCGTAAGCATCCATATCCTGATAGTCATTTTCACCATCATCGTCATCATCCAGATCATCCGTATCATCAATGCCATCATTATCGTCATCCGTGTCAACATCATCGACGATACCATCGTTGTCATCGTCATTAGCACTTTCATCATTAACATCGGCAACAGCGTCATTATCGTCATCGGTGTCGTTTTCATCTAACACACCGTCGTTGTCATCATCCGTATCATTTTTATCGGCGATACTGTCGTTGTCATCGTCATTGTCGATTTTATCAACAACGCCGTCATTATCGTCATCGTTGTCGACATTATCGGCAACACCATCGTTATCGTCATCGCTGTCGTCCAGCTTTTCGTTAACATCAGACAAACCGTCGTTATCATCATCGATGTCTTTCACATCGGAAATACCGTCATTGTCGTTATCCTTATCCAGAAAATCTTCAATGCCGTCATTGTCATCATCATTGTCGTCGTTATCTTTTTTATCGTGGATACCGTCGTTATCGTCATCTTTATCTTTGTTATCTAAGATACCGTCATTATCGTCATCCTTATCCTTATGATTTGGGATACCGTCGTTATCGCCATCGCTGTCTACCGCATCGATTTTATCGGAGCTGCCGTCGTTATCATCGTCTAAATCTTTGCTATCGGGGATGCCATCGTTATCGTCATCAAAATCCTTTTTATCAGTAATGCCATCGTTATCGTCGTCCAAATCGGCTTTATTCTTGATACCGTCATTGTCAGCATCTTGGTCTATGTTATTGCTGGCCGCAAACGCCACGCTACTAAATCCTGACAACCAATGCGATGTAGGTACAACAGCAGGAGCAATCAACAGGGCAATGGCTGCCGAGAGGGGTAATAATTTAACGTGTTTCATAAATTTTTATTAGGGTGTGTTGTTAGCAATGTTTAGTCAATCTACAAAAATGTAGAACTACCATTAGCTTAGTAGATAAGAATTTAAAAAACTGTGATGGCCGTCACAGTTTTGAAATATTCCCATAAAAACAACATCACAAAGTGCCATACAATCTGCGCCAATGAAAACGCTAACACCACCCAACACAGCCAAAGAAAAAAGAATTTGCCGCACCGAAACATTCAGCTCTAACAGAATTAACAGGCATAAAAAAAGCGAGAACCAGTCTCGCTTTTTTCTTTTCTTATTCAGCACGACTACACCAACCAAGTTGGGTAGCCTTGGCGAATTATTTAGTGCCAAATTTATAGGCTGTATCTTCAGAACCACCACCAAA
>NZ_FUKJ01000009.1 GCF_900163745.1 Crenothrix polyspora | reverse complement strand
AGTGGAGTTTGAGCGCGTGGATGCGTTTGATGACAGTGATCGCGGCGAGGGTGGCTTTGGGCACACCGGAAACCACTAAGACGATTACCAACTAAGAGGTCGTGTAGATGGGACGTATATTTAGCTTTTTATTGCTGATTACAGTGCTGTTGATTTTTGCCGTTGGCGCAACTGTGCATTGGATATCTGCTGCGGCAGTGAGCAATACCAAGGCCGATGCCGCAGAAGAGGTGGCAAAATCAATAGCGTTAAGCGTATCGGAACAAGTGTTTTTATTAAATAAAACATTGGACAGAATCGCCCACGATCCTGAAATAGTGGCGGCGATTAGCCATGCAAATCCTGCTGCCCGTGAATCCGTTGCCCAAGCCATACAAAGCTATTTCCCGGAAGCCATGAAAATCAGATTGCTCCTCCCTGGTATTACTAAAACTGACGAAAGCGCAGTGCCACACATGGGCTACGCCGATTTGGACATGATCAGGGAGACGTTTACTAAAAATCAGTTGCCTGTCGTACAAGGTGATATGGGGGCTAATCGACATTTGGCGATGACCAGCCCAATCATCCAGGGCAATAGCGTTGTCGGGGTGATTTTAGCGAGTCTCAATTACGATTTTATTACCAAAACAATTAAGGCAGTCGAGTTAAAAAACTACTATGTCGAGCTGCGGCAAGATGACTTGGTGTTGGGAAAATCTGGCATAGAACCCAGTAAAGCGCTGTCTAATACCGGTGAGATGGACGTGCCCCGCACGGCCTGGAAGATTTATTATCAATACCCTACGGGTGCAAGCCTGGGTGAAAAAGCCCGGCTTTGGCTGAGTATTATTTTTGCCATATTATTGGCCGTAGCGGCGTATTTTTTTGGCTATCGCAGACTGGCTCAATTAATGAAGGAAGATTTAAGCAGCGTGCTTAAAGCTTTTAAAGACATTATGACGCATCAATCCATGGGCAGTTATCCGGTTAATCTGGCAGAGATGAACACTTTAATTTCATCATTCCTGCGCCTCAAACGCGCTTTGGAAGATACTGACGGCAAAATTAAAGAGGACGAAGACGAGCTGGAAAAAAATGGTTTCTTCTCAACGCCGGATGACTTTGGTTTTTCTGATATATCGTCTGACATATCGATTGAAGAAGACGTGTTTGATGAAGAAATACTGACTCAGCAGGTAAAGGTCGAGCCGCCTGTCAAGAAACAACAACCTACTCTCGTCAGACAAACAAAAACCATGTTGGCAGAGCCTGTAGAACCCCCGCCCGTAGCAGCAACCAGAACCATTGAAATGGTTAAAACCGCACCTGTTGCACAAAAGCCAGATACACTGCCAAGCATTTTTAAGGCCTATGATATTCGTGGCATCGTAGGAAAAACCTTAACCCTGAATATGGTGTATGACATAGGTCGTGCTTTTGGAACAGAAGCCAAAAATCATGGCTGCCACAGCATTGTGCTTGGCCGCGATGGCAGAAACTCAAGTCCTGTGCTTGCTGATGAATTGGCAAAAGGCATCGCTTCAACCGGCTGTGGGATTATAGACCTTGGCATGGTGCCAACGCCGTTGCTTTATTTTGCCGTTCAGCATATTGAAGGCCGATCTGGCATTATGGTGACCGGTAGCCATAATCCACCAGAATACAATGGTTTTAAAATGATGATTGCCGGTGAAACGCTGGCCGAAGACCGGATTCAAAATCTTAGACAATGTATCGATAGCCGCAGCTATACCACTGGCGACATGGGACTCATTGAAAAAAATGACAAGCTGGCTAGCGAATATGTCGGCACTATTGCCGAAGATATTCGTATAGCAAGACCCATGCTGGTCGTTCTGGATTGCGGTAATGGCGTTGGTGGCAAGCTGGGGCCGTTGTTACTGAGGACGCTGGGCTGCGAAGTGATCGAGCTACATTGTGAGATTGATGGCAGTTTCCCCAACCATCATCCAGACCCCAGCAAGCCTGAAAACATGGCGGAACTGAGTAGCGCAGTTAAACATTATAAAGCGGACTTAGGCATCGCTTTTGATGGCGATGCTGATCGCTTGGGGGTTGTGGATTGCAACGGGAAAATTATTTGGCCAGATCGGCAAATGATGTTGTTTGCCAAACATGTGCTAGTGGGCAAGCCCGGTATTGAAATTATTTATGATGTTAAATGTTCCAGGCAGTTAGCGGAGCAAATTAAAAAATACGGCGGCAGACCGGTGATGTGGAAGAGCGGCCATTCGCTCATGAAAGCCAAAATAAAGGAAACCGGTGCCAAATTAGCTGGTGAAATGAGTGGACATATTTTTTTCAATGACCGCTGGTTTGGTTTTGATGATGGCTTGTATGCCGCCGCACGCCTAATAGAAATACTCTCCAATGAATCGGGCAGTAGCGCACAGGTTTTTGCAGGTTTTCCCGATAGCATTAATACCCCGGAATTAACGATTGATTTAGTGAATGATGATGGCGCTAAATTGATCGAAGCCATGCGTGCGGCAGTCGATTTTGATGATGCCACAATTATCGATATTGATGGTTTGCGCATAGAATTTTCCGATGGCTGGGGCTTGGTACGGGCATCCAATACAACGCCGTCATTAACGCTACGTTTTGAAGGTGACTCACTAGAGGCCATGCAAAACATACAGCAACGCTTTAAACAACTTATTCACAAAATTAACCGCGACCTTCACCTCCCTTTTTAGTCATGTTTCAATCCACACCCAACCTCATCCGTCGAGTGACACCCGCCGACGGATAGAGGTCGGTGGATTGTTCCTCCCCGTGAACGAGGAGGTTACCGTAAAGGATAACGATACTCGTGTATCGTTGTCAAACACAAAATCCCCCTAAAGGGGGGAGGTTTCAGACCAGAAAGGAACAAGATGAAAAACCCACAGATGCTGCAAAAAAAAACGGCTCACCAAATCGCCGATGTCCTGATAGAAGCGTTGCCATACATTCAACGCTTTAAAGGCAAAACCATTGTCGTCAAGTTTGGCGGTAATGCCATGGTCGATGAAGCCCTCAAAAGCAGTTTTGCACGGGACATTGTGCTGATGAAACTGGTCGGCTTAAATCCGATTGTGGTGCATGGTGGCGGCCCGCAAATTGGGCAAATG
>NZ_FUKJ01000211.1 GCF_900163745.1 Crenothrix polyspora | reverse complement strand
CCCGTAATAGGCGGTGTTTGCCTTAATGTCGGCTGTATTCCCTCTAAGGCCTTGTTGCACATGGCACAAGTCATTCATGAGGCAGAAGAATTTGCCGAGCGGGGCATCGTATTTGAAAAACCTGCGCTGGATATTGACAAGATCAGGGACTGGAAACAAAACGTTACCAATACCTTAAATGCCGGTTTGGCCGGTTTGGTCAAGCAGCGTAAAATTACTTTGGTACACGGCCTTGGTCAATTTACTTCCGCCAACACGGTGGATGTGCAAACCGAAACCGGACTGCAAACCATTCAGTTTGAGCAGGCCATTATTGCCACAGGCTCACAACCGACCAAAATCCCCAGCTTTCCAAATGATGATCCGCGTTTAATAGATTCAACCGGCGCATTGGCACTGAAAGAAATTCCAAAAAATCTGTTGATCGTCGGTGGTGGCATTATTGGTCTGGAAATGGCCACGGTATACCATGCCTTTGGTTCAAAAATCAGCGTGGTTGAGCTGATGGATCAAATCATTCCTGGCTGTGACAAAGATTTGATTACCCCTTTATTCAGACGCATTAAAAAGCAGTACGATAATATCTGGCTGGAAACCAAGGTCGCATCGATAGAAGCGCAAGCCGATGGTTTGAAAGTCACTTTTGAAGGCAAGAATGCTCCTGACGCACAAGTATTTGATGGCGTATTGGTTGCGGTAGGCCGACGGCCGAACGGTAATCTGATTGGTGCTGAACATGCCGGTATTACCGTTAATCAGCAAGGCTTTATCCCCGTCGATAAACAACAATGTACCAATGTCCCGCATATTTTTGCCGTGGGCGATATTGTTGGCAATCCTATGTTGGCACACAAAGCAGTCCATGAAGGCAAGGTTGCTGCTGAAGTTACCGCTGGCCATAAAGCCGGTTTTGATGCCTTGACGATTCCATCGGTAGCCTATACCGATCCAGAAGTCGCCTGGATGGGCTTAACAGAAAATCAGGCCAAACAACAAGGCATTGAATATGACAAGGCGGTTTTCCCTTGGGCAGCCAGCGGACGTTCATTAAGTATTGGTCGTAAGGAAGGCTTAACAAAATTACTGTGTGATAAGCAGACCGGTCGCGTATTGGGTGCAGGGATAGTCGGCACCAATGCCGGTGAATTAATTGCCGAAGCGGTATTGGCACTGGAAATGGGCGCAGATGCTGATGATGTCAGTTTAACCATACATCCGCACCCCACCTTATCTGAAACCTTAGGTTTTGCCGCCGAGATCATCAACGGCACGATTACCGATATTTACATCAAAAAAGACAAATCCTAGCATTTTGCACTTTGAGACTTAAATACTGAGACTTTTCTGTTTAACCGAAAACTCCCGAGTACCCCGATGAAAAAAACAATAGCTACGCTGGTTACCCTGGTATTACTCGTTGTCATTAATTTCAGCATTTGGAGCTATATTAATAACCCGCTGCAATTACAGCCGTGGACCAAAACGACCATGGGTGTCACCTTTGATCCCATGCGTAAAGATGATACGCAAAAAACCAAGACTTTTCATGACCCAGCTGATATTGATGCTGACTTAGCGCTACTGGCTGACAAAGTACACGCAGTGCGTACCTACAGTGTGCTCAAAGGCTTGGACAAAGTGCCAGAGCTGGCTGCCAAGCATGGCTTAAATGTCACTGTGGGTGCGTGGATAGGCGGGGATTTGGAAAAAAATCGCCAGGAAATCGAAACACTGATTAAGATCAGCCGGGAAGACAATCCCAAAATTGTGCGTATCATGGTGGGTAACGAAGTGTTGTTACGTAACGAAATCACCGAAGAGCAACTGATCGACTATATCCGCGAAGTTAAAAAACGTACCTGGCGACCGGTCAGCACTTCAGAAACCTGGAATGATTGGCTAGCCCATCCTGAGTTGGTTAAAGAAGTTGATTATATCGGCGTACACATGCTGCCTTATTGGGAAGGTGTTGCTGCTGATGACGCTGTCGATTATGTTTTTGACCGTTACCGTGCCTTAAAACAGGCTTATCCCGATAAACCTATCATTATTACTGAAGTGGGCTGGCCTTCTGACGGCCAACCTTTCAAACATGCAACGGCATCCATAGCCAATCAAGCGCGGTTTTTGCGCGAGTTTTTAAACCGCGCTGCCAACGAGCATATCGCTTACTACATCATCGAAGCCTTTGACCAGCCCTGGAAAATGTCGGATGAAGGTTCGGCAGGTGCGTATTGGGGCATTTTTAATGCTGACCGGCAGCCCAAATACCCAATGAACGGTGATGTACTCACTTTACCCGCCTGGAAAAACTGGGCGGTGGGTGCGGCAGTTTTCAGTATTGTGTTGATGGGGCTGTTTTTATTTACCCGCAGAAACTTAAAGCTGCCAGGCTTGCTGTTTTTTGGCCTGATTGCCAACCTTGCCGCTTCAGTGATTTTTTGGACAGTATCGATTGGTGCCCAGCAATACCAAACCAGTATGACCATTGCCTTCTGGATTTTGCTGGTGTTGATGCAGATGCTGGCAGTCACCATACTTTTGATTGAAAGTCTGGAAATTGCTGAAATCGTCTGGCACAGGAATACCGCAAGAACATTTACGCCTCTCGTGCCATCGGCCGAGTTTAAATACCCGAAAGTATCGTTGCATTTACCCATTCATAATGAACCGCCCAACATGGTGCGTAAAACGTTGGAAGCGCTGAACAAAGTCGATTACCCGAATTTGGAAGTGCTGGTGATGGACAATAACACCAAAGATCCCGCCATTTGGGAGCCGGTTCGTGATGATTGTGAACGCTTGGGGGCTAAATTCAGATTTTTCCATCTGGAAAACTGGCCAGGTTTCAAGGCGGGCGCTATCAATCATGCGCTGGAACAAACCGCCAGTGATGCGGAAATTATTGCCGTTATTGACAGCGATTATATGCTGTCACCTGACTGGCTCAAATGTATGGTGCCCTATTTCGACAATGACAATGTTGGCTTTGTACAATCGCCACAAGATTACCGAGATCGACATTTAAGTACCTTTAAATCGTTTTGTTATTGGGAATATGCCGGATTTTTTAATATCGGCATGGTACAACGCAACGAATACAATGCCATTATTCAACATGGCACCATGACCATGATCCGAAAATCTGCCCTGCAGGAAGTCGGTAAATGGGCGGAATGGTGTATTTGTGAAGACAGCGAACTGGGTTTGCGTTTGTACGAAGCAGGCTACGATTCGGTCTATTGCAAGGATTCGTTTGGCCAGGGTTTAATGCCAGACACTATGTCGGGTTACATGACGCAGCGTTTTCGCTGGGTATATGGCGCAATGCAGATTATTAAAGGCCATTGGCGCAGCTTTTTACCGACTAAAAAATCACCGTTAACATCGGCGCAGCGCTATTATTTTGTTGCCGGCTGGTTACCCTGGTTTTCGGATGCGCTAGCGCTGTTGTTTACCATCACCAGTTTAATTTTAACGGCAATACTGCTTTACGATCCTTTGCATAGCGAGTTACCTGTTAATGCCTTCCTGCTGCCGACAATTGGTTTGTTCAGCTTCAAAATTATCCGCAGTTTGTGGCTCTATCAAGCGCGAGTACCTTGTTCCATCTGGCAATCGCTCGGTGCATCACTGTCTGGGTTATCGCTAACGCACACGGTGGCCAGGGGTACGATTCAAGGCTTGTTTACTAATGGCAAACCGTTTATGCGCACACCCAAATATGAAAAACAGGGCGCGTTAGTGGCCGGCTTGTTGACCATCAGGCAAGAGCTGTTGTTGTTGATACTTCTGGGTACGGCTATATGGTTTATGTATACGCTTGAGCATTTTGATAATTTAAGCGGTCGGCTGTGGATAGCCGTGTTATCGGTGCAATCAGTGCCTTACCTTGCCGCTTTAGTGACCTTGCTGGTGAGTATCGCACCGTCTTATCGGCAGGGTAAATCGGGGGCGCTGGCTGAAGAGTTTGATGATGTATAACGCAGGTACGGTGGGTTTTTTATAGTCGTGTTGGTTGGATTCACTGGCATTAAGTTAAGAGTACGGCTCCTTCTCCCTCAGGGAAAAGCTTGGGATGAGGGGGTTAAAATAAAGCACAATCTTTGTTTTGATTCTCCTCACCTCAGTCCTCTCCTTTATGCCCTTTGGGTAAGCAGGAGAGGGAGTTTAGTCTGCATCAAGTTACAACTTGTACCCGTTAATAAATTTGTATTCCTAAACTGCTACACACAGTAACGCCTCAAACTCTTCCAGCGGCACTGGTTTACTGAATAAATAACTTTGATACAGCGAACAGCCGTGTTGTTTCAGAAAGTCACGTTGTGCCTGGGTTTCTACGCCCTCTGCGATAATTTCCATAGCCAGGCTGTTGGCCATGCTGATGATGGTTTGTACCATCACGGCATCTGTCTGTTTTAATTCGAGGTTTTTGACAAAGCTTTGATCGATTTTGAGTTGTTCGAGCTGTCATTATGGCTTTGTTGTTTCAACAAAAGCTCAAGGACAAAAAGTTGTTTAGGTTTTTATAGGACTGGAGATTGGGCAGTTTTTTAGGGGGCTGGTATAATCAAAGAACAATAGATATCAAGGAGTTTTACCATGCAGCCCACCACACCCGCGCCCACCTTGGATGACATTTGGCGCTTATTTCAGGAAACTGACCGCAAATTTCAGGAAACTGACCGTATTATCAAAGAAAGCCAAAAGGAAACGGATAAAAGGTTTCACAAGAAGCTGCACGCGAAATCAAGGCGGTTAACGCTAGCATAGGGCGCTTAGGCAACCGCTTAGGTGAGTTTGTAGAAGAAGCTGTGCGTCCTTCTGCGGTGCGTTTATTTCGGGAGTGTGGTATTGATGTCCACGAAGTTTACCAAAATATTAATGTCAAACGAGATGGTGAAGGCTTGGAGCTGGATTTGCTGGTGGTGAATGAAAAGGATGCGGTTGCCATTGAATGTAAAAACAACTTGAGTATTGATGATGTCAATGAGCATTTGGCTAGGCTGGATAAAATCAAACGACTGATGCCCCGATATAAAGACAATCGTATTTTAGGTGCGGTCGCTGGGATGATTATTCCCGATAACGTAGCCACGTATGCCATACGTAAAGGTTTGTATGTGATTGGGCAAAATGGCGACCATTTAGAGTTGCGTAATGAGTCGGTATTTGTGCCCAACGTTTGGTGAATGGGGTAGTTCGGTAACGCTGTTTTTTTACTTAAGCGGGGACAACTTAACTTAAAACTATACCCAATAGAATTCGTGCATTGTTGCTTCCATGTCCCGTAAATATCCCATTAGAATGAATAGCCCCACCGTGCAAAATACGCTAGCAACCCAAATAAAACAGTCGCACTGGCGACTGTGGTTGCTTGCTATACAATGTATCGTTTTATTTGCACCAACATTCCTGTGGCTTTGGCAGCGCTGGACGATGAGCGTTTGGCAAAATGGCCACGGTATTTTGGTTGCAGGCTTGGTTATTTATCTCGTCCGAGGCGAATTGCTCAAGATGAAATCACTGCCAATCGAATCAAATGGCTGGGGATTTGCTATTCTGATTCCGGCCTTAATGATGCACATGTTAGATACCGGTATCCATTCACAGTTGCTGTCGGGTATCGCCCTGGTTTTTGCGCTGCCGGGTTTTTCACTGCTGTTTTTAGGTACGGTACGCACCAAAGCCATTTTATTTCCGCTGTCTACCTTGCTATTAACCTTACCCATCCCCTTGGTGTTTACCGAATCCATCCATTTGGTATTACGGCACATTGCCACAAAAAGTGTCGCTTTTTTACTGAAATTAATTGGCGTTCCGGTATTTTCCAATGGCACTTTACTGGAGGTCGAGGGCGGTTCATTAATGGTCGCCGATGCCTGTAGCGGTTTTGCAACGCTGTACGCGGCTATGACGGTTGCCATTCTGACCGCCTATTTTTGCACCAGCGTCAGTCGCAGAATACTGCTTATTCTTATTGCGGCACCGCTTGCTGTTGCCGTTAACATCGTAAGAGTTCTGGTGTTGGCTTTGCTGGTCAACTGGTTTGGACTGGATATATTAGCCACATCGGCACATGAAATTTCAGGCTTGTTGACGTTTATGATTGCGTTACCGATTATTTTTTATTTGGGACAAGAACCGATTGTTCAATTAGATCGCGTCGAGCTGGAAAAATGATATCTTCACGTTACGCTACGCCGGTTGCGGTGCTGTTATCGCTGGCACTGATTCCAACGGTGATCCATAATTATCTTAATTTAGCCATCGACAATAGTGCGACCACAAAAGCCATTAAAGCGGATTTGGGGACATTTATTTCTGTACCTACCCGTCGAAACCCCGATTGGGGTGCAGACACATTTGGCTGTACGGACTGGTTTGAAAGAACCTATAAAGACAAGCAGGGCAACACTGCACGTTTATTTGTGGGCCGGGCTTACGATCATAAGCGGCTTTATCATCATCCTGAGCTGGCGTTATCGCATGGTGAAGATTTACGCAGCAACGGGCAAATTGTGTTATCTGATGTGCTGGCTATTCCGGTACACCTGCTGCATCATAATACACGCCCCAGTATTGCCGCTTATGCGCTATTTTATGATGGCCATTTTATTGCCGATCCTATTGCACATCAGATAAAAAACTCAATCAGTTTACTGGTCAGCCCCGAACAACCGATGACGCTGTTTTATATAGCAGAAGATAATCTGGATAACCAGACAGCCTTTGAGAAAACACTGTCCGCTAAAGTTTTGCAGGAAGCGATTAGAAGTTTCTTGGCGCAGTAGCCAGATAACAGAAAGGTGTGGCTATTTTGTCGCAAAAAAATTTATTAGTGAAAGTTTTTGTGTCTTTTGTGCTTTCCGTGGACTTTATAATACTTACTGAGCAGTTACTTTATTTCTGTAATTTCACTTGAAACACTTTTTTATGGTGGCCTTGTATGTTGTCGTGAATTACAATGTAATGCACAACTACAAGTTAAGGAGGTTCTATGGCCAGCAATGCCTTGGTTCAAACACGTATCGATAGCACTATAAAAGAAGAAGCGGCAGCGGTATTAGCAACAATGGGGCTTACCGTATCAGATGCAGTACGATTACTATTGACGCGAGTTGCCCATGATCATGCCTTACCTTTTGATTTGTTAAGCCCTAATACCGAAACCGTTGCCGCCATGCGTGAAGCGCGACGAGGCAACTTATCTTCGGCAGTAGACATAAAGCAATTCACGGATGCCATGCATGAGGAAGATTGAATGGACATCGGCGTTTAAACGTGATTTCAAACGCTATGGTTCTTTCGAGTCACCTTTTATTGAAGCACTTTGGAAGCTTGCTAATGACGAAATATTATCGGAACGTTTTTGCGATCACCAACTCAGCGGAGAATGGAAGGATTTTCGTGATTGTCATATTAAGCCCGATTTGGTACTCATCTACCGTAAACCGGATGCTGAAATACTGCAATTGGTGAGACTTGGTTCACATTCTGAACTTGGATTATAGTGTACTTGCGTCACTTTCCCCTTTTTTCAAAGGGGAAAGTGAATGAGGTAATTGATGCGTTGGTTACGCCTTGATAAACCCAGCCAACGGTTAAGACAACTTCTTATACTTCAAACGATGCGGCGTATCGGCATCACTGCCTAAACGACGATGCCTGTCGGCTTCGTAATCTTCGTAATTGCCTTCAAACCACACCACATTACTGTCGCCTTCAAACGCCAGAATATGCGTGGCAATTCTGTCCAAAAACCAGCGATCATGCGAAATAACCACCGCGCAGCCTGGAAAATTAAGCAGCGCATCTTCCAGGGCACGCAATGTTTCCACATCCAGATCGTTAGTCGGTTCATCAAGCAACAGCACGTTGCCGCCGGTTTTAAGCAGCTTGGCCAGATGCACGCGGTTACGCTCACCGCCAGACAACTCGCCGATACGTTTTTGCTGGTCGCCACCTTTAAAGTTAAAACGCCCCAGATAAGCGCGGGACGGTGTTTCATACTTGCCAACCGTAATCACATCCAGACCGTCAGACACTTCTTCCCAGACGGTTTTTTTGGCATCCATGTCGTCACGCAACTGGTCAACATAGGCCATTTCTACGGTTTGACCGATGGTTAGCGTGCCGGAATCAGGCTGTTCAAATCCAGCCATCATGCGGAACAGCGTGGTTTTACCCGCACCATTGGGGCCAATAATACCGACAATGCCACCAGGCGGCAGTTTAAAGCTTAAATTGTTAATCAGCAGCCTATCGCCAAAACCTTTGCAGATATTGTCAGCTTCAAACACCACATCACCTAAACGTGGCCCAGGTGGAATGTAAATTTCCTGGGTTTCGTTGCGTTTTTGCACATCAACAGATGACAATTCCTCAAACTTGGCCAAACGCGCCTTGCTCTTGGCATGGCGGCCTTTAGGATTGGAACGCACCCACTCCAACTCGGCTTTCATGGCTTTTTGGCGGTTGGTTTCCTGTTTTTCTTCCAGTAACAAACGGGCACTCTTTTGTTCTAGCCAACTGGAGTAATTGCCTTCCCACGGAATACCGGATCCTCTGTCCAGTTCCAAAATCCAGCCAGCGACATTATCCAAAAAGTAGCGATCATGGGTTACGGCAACCACTGTGCCAGGATAATCATGTAAAAATCGCTCTAACCACGCAACCGATTCGGCATCCAAATGGTTAGTCGGCTCATCCAGTAACAGCATATCGGGATTAGACAGCAGCAAACGGCACAGCGCGACACGGCGTTTTTCACCACCGGATAGCTTGGTGACATCGGCATCCCAATCCGGCAAGCGTAAGGCATCGGCGGCTACTTCCAGGCGACGATCCAGATTGTGGCCATCACACGCATTGATAATATCTTCCAGACGTGCCTGTTCTGCGGCCAGTTTGTCAAAATCAGCGTCTGCCTCTGCATAAGCCAGATACACGGCATCCAGTTCCTGCAAAGCAGCCTTGATACCAACAACAGCTTCCTCCACATTGCCGCGCACAGTTTTGGCAGGATCAAGTTGTGGTTCCTGGGACAGATAACCGATATTAATGCCTTTGAGCGGAATGGCTTCGCCTTCGATTTCTTTATCGATACCGGCCATGATCTTTAGCAGGGTAGATTTTCCAGACCCGTTTAAACCCAGCACACCAATTTTTGCGCCAGGGAAAAAAGATAGGGAAATATCTTTCAGAATATATTTTTTAGGTGGGACGATTTTACCGACCCGATTCATTGAATAAATGTATTGCGCCATAGTTATGTATCAGCTGAAGGTTGAAGGGCATTGCAACAATAACGTTAAGGGCAGGGGACTTAGACTTAAATCTACTGTCCTCAACTGAATGATATTAGTTAGGCAATAGGCTTATTATTTCACGTTATGGGGTGATTATTAATAGTTATGATAACGGTACGTTAAACTTTGTACATAAATTGAAAAGCGATTAGACAAAAAACCTAAATGATGCAATCTTCATTTGCATCAAGGGCAATGAAATGCTATGGTCGAGCAGCAGTGAAAAAAATCGAGTATAGGTATGTCGGTGTGAACATAGCCTATGCCAGTAATTTA